>QNFS01000072.1 GCA_003646415.1 Gammaproteobacteria bacterium | reverse complement strand
AGGTTTGCCGCCCGGGTCATTTCCAGCTGCCCCCCGGTATCACCAATTTCGAAGGCGGGTGCGTTGGCGATGGAGGGTATCTCTACAGAAAAAGCCTCGGGATAGGCCACGATCTGGGTCAGGGCAATCAGCTTGGGCACATAATTGCGCGTTTCCCTTGGGAGTTTGAGAGACCAGTAATCGGTTTTCAGGCCTTTTTCCCTGTTCTCCCTGCGTGCTCGTGCGACGCGACCCTTGCCCGAGTTGTAGGCTGCCAGGGCCAGCAGCCAGTCTTTATCAAACTGCGCATGCAGGGCTTGTAGGTAATCCAGCGCCACCCGGGTGGAGTCACGCACATCGAGGCGACCGTCATACCACCAGTCCTGCTCCAGCCCAAGGTGTCTACCGGTAGCGGGCATAATCTGCCACAGGCCCGCTGCGCGTGATGAGGAGTAGGCGAAGGGATTGAGTGTGCTTTCAACCAGCGGCAGCAGGGCGATTTCCATGGGCATGCCGCGTTTCTCAACTTCCTCTACGATGTAGTAAAGATAGTAATTGCCCCGTGCCGCCACCATGGGCAGGTAGTTGGACTGACGCAGGTAATGATCCCGGGCCTTGCCCACCTGGGCGTTGTGTAAGCTATGCCAGCTCAGTTCACGCCGTATGCGACCCCACAGGTCCACCGGTGGCTTTTCCAGCACGGAGAACACCGGATCTCGCCGGAAGAACGGTTCGAGGGGCGGTTGCGGCTCTGCCTTCCGCACAGATGAGCCCGCTTCGGCTACCGAACCGGAGGGCAGTGATTGGCAGCCCGCCAGTAGAAATATAATAGAAATTACTATAGATATATCTTTTAACTTCATGATAAATATATTTTTTATTAAACTAACCCGTTTGACTCCAGTAACACCATTTTATTTTGTTCAGGTGCTATTACTACTGAAATCTCGACTTTTCGGCTAAAAGTTGTCTTTCCAGCCGCGTACGGTGGTGAAGATGTCCGCCGTGGTTTCGCCCTGCAGCTTCCCCTGAGAGCGCAGCGAAGCCTGCAGCTCTGCCTGGTCGCAGCGCAAAAACGGGTTGGTGGCCAGTTCCAGGGCCAGGTTGGAGGGTACAGTCGGCTCGTTGCGGGCCCTGGAGGCCTGCGCCGCGTCCATCCTATGGTTCAGCGCCGCATTGTCAGGCTCCACTGCCTGGGCAAAAGCAAGATTGGCCAGGGTATATTCGTGGGCGCAATACACCCTTGTGGCAGGGGGCAGGGCGGCGAGGGACTGCAGTGACTGGAGCATCATCGGGGGGGTGCCTTCAAAAACCCGGCCGCAGCCACCGGCAAACAGGGTGTCACCGCAAAACAGCAGCGGCTCATCACCGGGGTGGAAGTAGGCAATATGATCCAGGGTGTGGCCGGGGACCTCCAGTATTTCAAAGTTCTCTCCCAGAACCTCGATGCTGTCGCCGGTCCCCAGCGCCTCGCTGATGCCTTCGATCGCCGGGTTACGGGGGCCAAAGACCACCGGATTGAAATCTGCGCGCAGCTGCGCCAGCCCGCCCACATGGTCGAAGTGGTGATGGGTAATCAATACCCCGACAAGAGTGAGCTCCAGTTTCTGCAAGGCCTGCAGCACCGGGGCGGCATCGCCGGGATCTACCACAAAAGCCTCACGGGATGCCAGATCGTAGATCAGCCAGATGTAGTTATCGTCAAAAGCGGAGATGGGGGCGATGGTAAGCATAGGACACCGTTTCAAATAGGAGAAAATGCAGTAATATAGACTCTTCTTTCCAGTGGGAACAGGACAGGCTCAGTCATATTGTGATGAACAGCGAGTGTACCGATATTTTGGCAGAACTGGAATCCTGGTATGCCCGGGAAAACGGACAGTACTTATTGGAGATGACCCGTGTTGCCATGCAGGATCTGCTGGACACCTCCTTTGGCTACCATATCCTGCAACTGGGCATAACAGGGGGGCGGCCATTGTGCCAGAGCAGTCCAATCAATCACCGCATCTATGTCGCTGAACGTCCGGGTGTGAGCGTGGGACTGCTGGCCCATGCTGACGAACTACCCCTGGACAGTGACAGTATCGATACGGTTATTGCCCACCACTGTCTGGAATTTGCGCCCAACCCGCACCAGGTACTGCGCGAAATACAGCGTGTATTGACACCCCAGGGACAACTTTTAGTCATCGGATTTAACCCCTATAGCCTGTTGGGTGTAAATACCTACCTGCGCGGCTTGTCGCACCAATCACTGTGGAAAGGGCACAATCCGGTGGGTGAGAAACGCCTTACTGACTGGCTGCGTCTGCTGGGCTGTGAAGTGCAGGATATTATCCGCCTGTACGGTGTGCCGCTCGCAGGAGGCGGCAAACTGCGGCAGTGCCTAATGCGCGGTGACGCGTGGAGCCAGCGCAATAATTTGCCCTTTGGCGGGCTGTACATCCTGCATGCCATCAAGCAGGTATCTGCCGTGCACCGACCCCGCCTGCAGTTACGTTCGCACGGTAAGCGCCTGATTGGACTGGTGCCTAAACCCGCCCCGGCGCCCACGCCGACACCGACAACCCAGAAACGCAAGCCCATTGGGTGAGGAGATGTGGCCACTTGAAATATGTGGAGATATTCACTGACGGGGCCTGCCGTGGCAACCCCGGGCCGGGAGGCTGGGGGGCACTGCTGCGTTACGGCGAGGTTGAGCGCGAGTTGTACGGAGGTGAGCCGGACACCACCAACAACCGCATGGAATTACAAGCGGCAATAGAGGGCCTCAAGGCACTCTCCAGGCGCTGTCGGGTCACGCTTACCACTGACTCCGTGTACGTGAAAAATGGCATTACCACCTGGTTGGATGGCTGGAAGAAAAAGGGCTGGAAAACCGCGGCGCGCAAGCCGGTAAAAAATGTAGACCTGTGGCAGGCCCTGGATGAGCAAAATCAGCGCCATGAGGTCCAGTGGCACTGGGTCAAGGGGCACAGCGGCCATCGTGAAAATGAACTGGCCGATCAATTGGCCAACAGGGGCATCGATGAACTGCGTAAGTAACGGGCCAGGCGCCGACAGCACGAGGCTGAAGTGACGTGAGACAAATCGTACTCGATACGGAGACCACCGGCCTGGAAGTATCCCAGGGCCACAGAATCATCGAGATAGGTTGCGTAGAGCTGGTAGGCCGTAAGTTGACAGGAAACCACTATCACCAGTACGTTAATCCACAGCGGGAGATCGACCAGGGAGCCATTGAGGTGCACGGCATCACCAACGACTTCCTGTCCGACAAACCCTTGTTTGGAAGGGTCGCGGCAGATTTTATCGAGTTTGTGAGCGGCGCTGAGTTAATCATCCACAATGCAGCTTTTGACCTTGGCTTTCTCAACAATGAATTGCAGCGCCTGGAGTCTGGCCACGCCGGGTTGCAAGATGCCTGTGCGGTAATTGACACACTGGTGATGGCCAGGGCCAAGCACCCGGGGCAGCGCAATAACCTGGATGCCCTGTGCCAGCGCTATGGTGTGGATAACTCACAACGCGACCTGCACGGCGCCCTGCTGGATGCGGAGATTCTGGCGGATGTGTACCTGGCCATGACCGGCGGCCAGACGGCGTTACAGCTGTCTGATAATGGCGGCGATGGCAGCGATGGCCTGGTTCAGGGCGAGCGAATCATCCGTCTGCCCCCGGACCGCAAGCCTCTGCCGGTGATTCGCGCATCAGCCGAGGATATTGCCGCCCATGAGGCGCAGCTCGAGGTCATCGCCAATAGCAGTGGTGGCAAGGTGTTATGGCGGGATCTGACCGAACGCGAAGAGGCGAAGCATTAAAACTGCGCCCGGTTGGCTAGTGTAAACAGGACATTACACTAGATAAACAACACCACGCTGACCAGGCCCACGCCACCCATTACCACGGTGTAGGGCACGGCCATGATGACCATACGGCCGTAGGACAGGCGAATCAGCGGCGCCAATGCCGAGGTCAGCAGGAACAGGAATGCGGCCTGCCCGTTGGGTGTCGCCACACTGGGCAGGTTGGTACCGGTGTTGATCGCCACCGCCAACTGGTCAAATTCCTGTTTGTTAATCGCCCCGGTATCCAGGGCCTCCTTCACTTCGTTGATGTACACCGTGGCCACGAACACATTGTCGCTGATCATGGACAAAAAGCCATTGGCCAGGAAGAACATCGGCGGTCGCACATCCGACTCCATTGCCAGCACCGCATTGATTACAGGTGTGAACAGATGCTGGTCATGGATCACGGCCACGATGGCAAAGAACACCACCAGTAAAGCGGTGAAGGGCAGGGCCTCTTCAAAAGCGCTTCCCAGTTGGTGTTCCTCTACCACACCGTTAAAGGCGGTGAGTAACACGATTACCATCAGGCCAATCAGGCCTACCGCCGCCCAGTGCATGGCCAGGCCAAGCACCAGGATGACGGCCACGACAGCCTGTATTACCAGGCGGGCATTGGTACGGGTGTTGCGCTGGCTCTCTTCCTTCTCCTGGAATTCCAGCAGGACCTGACGCACCTTGTCCGGCAGCTTGGCGCCATAGCCGAACTTACCCGTCACCTCCAGCAGCGCACAGGTCACCAGGCCGCAGAACAGAACCGGCATGGTGACCGGGGCCATGACAAGAAAGAACCTGATGAAGTCCCACTGGGCGACATTGGCAATCAGCAGGTTCTGCGGCTCGCCCACCAGGGTGCAAACACCGCCCAGAGCCGTGCCAACGGCGCCGTGCATCAACAGGCTGCGCAGGAAGGCGCGAAATTGCTCCAGGTCTTCCCGGTGTTGCTCGTGTACCGAGTCGTCCACCGAGTGGTCGTGCCCCTCATAGCTGAACTTCTGGCCGGAGGCCACCTTATGGTAAACCGAGAAAAATCCGACCCCTACACTGATCAGCACCGCAGTCACTGTCAGGGCGTCGAGAAACGCCGACAGGAATGCCGCCAGCAGTGAGAACAGCAGTGACAATATGACCTTCGAGCGAACATTGAGCAGGATTTTGGTGAAGGAAAACAGCAGTAACTCTTTCATAAAGTAGATGCCCGCCACCATGAACATCAGCAGCAGGATCACCTCGAAATTGGCAATCGTCTCGTGGTATACCATTTCCGGGGACGTCATACCCAACAGCACGGCCTCTATGGCCAGCAGCCCGCCAGGCTGCAGCGGATAACAGCGCAGCGCCAATGCCAGAGTGAAAATAAACTCACCGATCAGCAGCCAGCCGCTGACAAATGGCCCCAGCATGAGTAACACCACCGGGTTTAACAGCAGAAATGCAACAATGGTTTGTTTGTACCAGTTGGGGGAGGCGCCAAGAAAATTTTTCCACAGGGCAGAGGTTGCGGTTTCGTTCATGGTGATAGGTCAGGTCTGTCTGGAAATTCAGTGGCGCATTCTACGTTATTCGCCTGTTGTTTTCTAAGCTTTACCCGCAATTATTTGCCGGTTTCGCCGGCCTCGCAGTGCAGTTCATGTGCTCTGCGCCTTGCCCCGGGCCCAAGGCGCGCTTACTATAACCGGTCTTTTGACTTTCCTGGGAGTGCACACATGTTCCGACCTGAAAATAAGCCGCCTGAATCCCCGGGCAGAGAGTTGCATATCGTATTTCAACGGGATGCCCTGGTGAGCGATATGCGCTCCCCGGAATTGTGCCTTATAGCGCAGGAACAGGTGCAGCAGGGCGACTGGACGGTATTGCGCCGCCATTTCCTCGGTTACTGGCATGAACAACCCTGCTACGCGCTGGAAATTGACGCGGTGGACCAACTCGACCCCATGCAATTTCAAACGGGCAATCTTTACCAGATTCTGGGCAGGGTGGACGAGCAACTATTCGCCCTGGCGGGCAGGGCATCGCAATTGCTTGACTGGGAGCGGGATCATCGGTTCTGTGGCCGCTGCGGTAATGAGATGCAGGTTGATACGGACGAGCGGGCCATGCGCTGTGCCCCCTGTAGCACCATAAACTATCCGCGTATCGCCCCCTGCATCATTGTGCTGGTGACCCGCGGCGAAGAATTATTACTGGCGCGCAACGCTAACTTCCCCCAACCAATGTACAGTACCCTGGCCGGTTTCGTGGAGGCTGGCGAGACCGCTGAGGAAACCCTGATACGCGAGGTGCGAGAAGAAGTGGGCGTTGAGGTCTGTAATCTGAAATATTTTCAGTCACAATCCTGGCCTTTTCCCAACCAGTTGATGCTGGGCTATTTCGCCGAGTATGCCGGTGGGGATATTGTCTGTGACGAGATTGAGATTGCCGACGCCCGCTGGTTTCACTACAGCGACCTGCCTATGACTCCGCCGATTTCGTCAATTTCAGGACAGCTGATACAACATTACATCAAACATTTGAACTAACTGGAGCAGACGTTTGGAATTTATCTACGAATACGGTCTTTTTCTGGCCCAGGCCATGACGCTGGTTGCCGCCATTTTGATTATCGTCGCAGGCCTGATATCCCTCGGCCACAGGCAAAAGGCCGAACAGCATGAAGGCCACATCGAGATCAAGAACCTCAATGAGAAATATCGGCAGATCGGCGATAGCATTGCACACGTAGTGACCGATCACGATACCCTGAAGGCGCAAAAAAAAGTTGTTAAAAAGGCCGACAAGAAAAAGGCCAAAGCCGACAAGAAAAAGCGCAAAAAATCTGGTGCAGAGGAACCAGAAGACCGCCGCAAGCGGCTCTATGTACTGGCCTTCGAAGGTGATATCAAAGCCAGCGCGACCGATAACCTGCGAGAGGAAATCTCCGCGGTACTGCCGCAGATCCAGGGTGAGGATGAAATGCTGGTAAAGGTGGAGAGCCCGGGGGGCATGGTGCACAGCTATGGCCTCGCCGCCAGCCAGTTGCAGCGCATCACCAGCGCCAAAGTGCCACTGACCATCGCGGTGGACAAAGTGGCCGCCAGCGGTGGCTATATGATGGCCTGCGTAGCCGACCGTATTGTCGCCGCACCTTTTGCCGTGCTCGGCTCCATCGGAGTGTTGGCGCAATTGCCCAATTTCCACCGGCTGCTACAAAAAAACAATATAGATTTCGAGTTGCTCACCGCGGGGGAGTATAAACGTACTCTCACCATGTTCGGTGAAAATACAGACAAGGGACGGGAAAAATTTGTCGAGGAGTTGGAGGAGACCCACAGCCTGTTCAAGAATTTCGTCAGCGCCAATCGCCCGACCCTGGATATAGCCAAGGTTGCCACCGGCGAAGTCTGGTACGGCCAAAATGCCCTGGAAGAAGGCCTGATTGATGAAATACTCACCAGTGACAGCTTCGTACAGGACCACCTGGCGGACTGGGACGTGTACGAGGTGAAGTTCATGCACAAGAAAAACTGGCAGGAAAAATTAGGCTTTGCCGCTGAGGGAGCAATTGAAAAAAGCTTTCTGAAGATCTGGCAGCGCGGGCAGAATCGCAGCACCTACTGAGTGCCATTTCAACTCGAGCGATTAATCCTTTTCACAATGATTCTTGAGAATAATTGCCCGGTTGACCAGCGCATCCTGCTCACCGGGCTGATCCGCCAGAACGGCGGCGCCGACATCCGCCTGGGGGTTGGCGCAGGGGTCTTCATCTAACGGTTGGGTTAGCCAACTCAACACAGCAACCAGGAAAATAATAAATAAAAAAATAGTGGCTCGCAGTGGCCAATTACTTCGCATTACTGTCCCTCACCTGGTGTACCTCGTCACTCATAATGTTACATTATAAGCGGCGAGGTACACTAAATAATATACGGCTCGATCTCATCGTGCTTGAGTGTTGTAACCGCCTGATGGTGAGTGAGAAAGACCTGCCCACTGAGCTGTTGCAGGAAGTCGGACTTTTCCAGACCGTCCATTACCGGCCCCTTGACCTCACTCAGGTGAAGTTTCAATCCCTGCTCGTGTAGGCGATGATTGATTGCATCCAGAGCGCCCAGTGCACTCATGTCGATCTCATTGATTGCCGTGCATTGCAGGATCACATGCTCCAGTTCTTTGTTTTCCGCGATAAAACGATAAACGTAATCTTCAAGGTAACTGGCGTTGGCGAAGTAAAGGCTCTCATCGACGCGCAGTGACAGGATGTTGTTTTGGGTTATCACGTTATGGCGCTGCACGTTGCGAAAGTGCTCTGTGCCCGCCACTGCGCCCACCACGGCGATGTGTGGCTGTGTAGTCTTGTACAAATGCAATAACACCGACGCCACGATGCCCGCCAATACCCCCAGTTCAACACCCAAAACCAGGGTGGCGGTGATGGTCATGACCACTGCGATAAAGTCGGAAATGGAGTAATGCCACGCCTTCTTGACGATCTGCAGGTCCAGTAGAGAGGTCACCGCGACGATGATGGTGGCGGCCAGGGTGGCTTTGGGCAGGAAAAACAGTACCGGGGTCAGTAGCAGAGCGGCCAGGCCGATGCCGACAGCAGCCATTATGCTGGCGCCGGGTGTCTGCGCACCCGCATCGAAATTGACGATAGATCGTGAAAAACCACCGGTAACCGGAAACCCCGCAGATACCGCAGAGGCCATGTTCGCTGCTCCGAGGGCGATCAGTTCCTGGTTCGGATTGATGCGCTGGCGCCTCTTGGCCGCCAGGGTTTTACCCACAGACACTGATTCCACAAAGCCGATAATGGAGATCAACAGGGCGGAGACGGCCAATTCTGACCAAAGCTCCAGGTCAAAAGAGGGCATGGATAAACTCGGTAATCCCTGAGGTACACTCCCGACCAGGGCGACACCCTGAGCACCGTAACCTGCCAGATAACTGACCATTGTCGTTGCGAGGATAACCAGCACCGGGCCCGCCTTGGCAACGATAGATGCGGTGTCTGCTGACATGCCCAGGCGCTGCAGCAAGGGTTTGAGACCGCTTCTGGCCCAGAACAAAAACGCGATTGCCACGAGCCCTGTAGCCAGGGTAATGACATTGATGTCAGACAGGTTGCCGGCCAGGGAACTGACCAGTTCAGGCAGGGTGTCACCATGGGCCGCAATGCCGAGGATATGCCGCAACTGGCTGAGTGCAATGATGATTCCCGAGGCTGAGATAAAGCCAGAGACAACCGGGTGTGAGAGCCAGTTGGCGAGAAATCCGAAGCGCAAAACCCCCATTGCCAGCAATATCAGGCCGGACATCATGGCCATGGCGATGGCCGCGGTGGCATAGTCGATGCTGCCCACCGCGGCGACCTTGCCAATGGCGGTAGCGGTCATCAGTGAGACAACAGCGACCGGGCCTACGGACAAGGTGCGGCTGGTACCGAACAGGGCGTAGGCAACCAGCGGAAGAATACTGGCATACAGACCCATCTCTGCCGGTAGGCCGGCAAGCAATGCATAAGCCAGCGATTGCGGGATGAGCATGATGGTGACAATTACCGCCGCCAGCAGGTCGCCGCCTAAAATTCCCCGGTTGTAGTTTGCCGCCCAGCTGAGGGCGGGTAACAGTCGTGCCAGGTTTTTATTCAATCGGTCGTTGTCCCGGTTTTGGTCCGCTGCGGATTGGCCATCCACTCTTTGCCCTTGAGCATCGCTTTCCAGTAAATTGGCGGCAGGATTTTCTCTTTCAGAATCCAGGCCAGGCGGGATGGTTGTTGTCCATTAATAACCCATTGCGGGAAGCTGGGCAACAGCTTGCCACCGTAGCCAAATTCCGCCAGCACGATCTTGCCCCGCTCCACGGTGAGAGGGCAGGAGCCATAACCGTTGTAGTGGGCGATGCCAGTAGCCAGGCTCATATCCTCCAGCAGGTTATTGGCGACAACGGGCGCTTGCATGCGCGCCGCCGCTGCCGTTTTGGCGTTGGGTGCATTCATGGCGTCACCCAGGCCCCAGATATTGGCAAATTGCTTGTGCCGCAAGGTATTTTGGTCCACATCTACCCAACCGGCGGCATCGGCCAGCGGGCTTTCACGCACAAAGTCGGGTGCACACTGGGGCGGGCAGACATGAATCATGTCGAACCCGGTCTCAACCTGTGTTTTGACGCCGTCCCCGTCGCTGGTTTCGAACCAGGCCTTTTTGGCGTCGCCATCGATACGCACCAGGCGGTGCTCGAAGTTTAGCTGTGCGTGATATTTACCGATATATTCCATCAGGGCCGGCACATACTCCTTTACGCCGAACAGCACAGCGCCTGCGTTATAGAACGCTATGTCGATATCACCCAGTACGCCGTTGCGCAACCAGTGATCGCCAGACAGGTACAGGGCCTTCTGCGGTGCGCCGGCGCACTTGATAGGCATGGGTGGCTGGGTGAACAGGGCACGGCCCCGCTTCAGGTTTTTTACCAGGTTCCAGGTGTAGGGGGCCAGGTCAAAACGGTAATTGGAGGTGACGCCATTATGACCAAGAGTTTCCACCAGGCCGTCTACACCGTGCCAGTCCAGTTTGATGCCCGGGGCAACGATCAGGCGCTCGTAATACAGTGGCCTGGAATCCTCCAGGGTTACTCTGTTTTGCTCGGGCTCAAAACTGCCCACAGCCGCCTTGATCCATTCCACACCTTCTGGGATGAGGGATGCCATGGTTTTGACCGTGTCTCGCTGCTTGAATACACCGGCACCGACCAGCGTCCAGCCAGGCTGGTAGTAGTGCACTTCCGCGGGATCAACAATGGCGATGGATAGATCCTTGACCCGCGACAGCAAACTGGAAGCAGCGGCGATGCCGGCGGCCCCTGCGCCTATGATGAGGATGTCATAGTGTGAATCGCCTCGAGCTTGCCTGTCACCCGCCTGCAGGGCATTACTGAGGTCATATCCGCAGCGCTGCGCAGTGGCAAGTATCTGCCCGTTGGGTACACCCAGGCGGCGTTGGTAGAACGCCCACAAGGTGATTGAGCGGGTTCCGGTACGGCAGTAGGCATGTGTCGGTTTTGGCAGGCGCTCAATGGCAGTCAGGAATCCGCTTACCTCCACATCAGTGAAATTCCCCGAAATCACTGGCAGGTAAAACACTTCCATACCTGATTCGGCGGCAGCTGCCTCAATTTCAGTCACGTTAATCTGGTCGCCCGCCTCACCGTCCGGCCGATTACAGATCAGTGACCTGGTACCCTGAGCGGCGAGTGCTTGCACATCTTGCAGGTTTATCTGGGCAGAAACAGAAAATTCATCGTTTACCTGCTTGATTTCCACAGTCATCTAAATGTTCCTTATGAAGTGATTTCAGCTATGTCGGCGCCACCGAAGGCATTGATCGGTAGTTTGAGGAAAACCTGGCCACTGTGATCTGCCGGCGGCATACGTCCGGCGCGCATGTTGATCTGCAATGCTGGCAAAATCAACGTCGGCAGGCCCAGAGTGGCGTCGCGTTTCTGGCGCATTTCTACGAAAGAGAGCTCGCTGATAGTGCGGTTAACGTGAATATTGGACTCCAACTGCGCAGCCACAGTGGTTTCATACTCCAGCTCGCGTCCACCGGGCAGGTAATCATGGCAGACAAAAATACGCATTTGCGGGGGCATGCTGAGTATACGCTGGATCGAGTGATAAAGAGTCGCCGCATCGGCCCCGGGGAAATCGGCTCTGGCGGTGCCATCATCGGGCATGAACATGGTGTCGCCGATAAAGATGGTGTCGCCCAGGACATAGCTCATACAGGCCGGTGTATGTCCGGGTGTATGCAGGGCGCATCCGGCCATCTGGCCAACCTGGATGCTGTCGCCGTCATCAAGCAAGCGGTCAAACTGGGAGCCGTCCCGGGCAAACTCAGGTCCTGTGTTAAACACCTGACCAAAAACCTGTTGCACCACAGAAACATTGGAGCCGATGGCTATCTTGCCCCCCAGTCGCTGCTGGATATAGGACGCGGCTGACAGGTGGTCTGCGTGTACATGAGTATCGAGAATCCATTGCAGTTCCAATTGCATGTCCTGGATATAGGCAATGATCTGGTCTGCCCCGGCAAAACTGATGGAGCCCGATGGATAGTCCAGATCCATCACACAGTCCACCACCGCACATGCCTTGCTTGCGGGATCCTTGACGACATAGGAGAGGGTACTGGTGGGTTCGTCAAAGAACGGGGTGACTTCGGGGCGTACGCTGGTATCGAAGGGGGTTTTTTCTGCCTGGTTCATGGGTGCATCCTCTGTTTAACTGCATGGCCCAACAAAAGCGCTGGGGTTAAATAGACGTTATTCATTGCAAGGGCTTT
>QNFS01000071.1 GCA_003646415.1 Gammaproteobacteria bacterium | reverse complement strand
GCAAGCGTCTCACTGCACGGTAACTCCAGGCGAGAAGGGAGGATTATAATCTGAAGCAAGGCTGCTTGGAAGAATATGGCGGGGGTAGCAGGATTCGAACCTGCGGCCACCGGCTTAGAAGGCCGGTGCTCTATCCAGCTGAGCTATACCCCCGTCGAGGCCCGATTATACACTGGAAAAGTGGGGTGGCCGACGGGTCTTGAACCCGCCACCGCCGGAGTCACAATCCGGTGCTCTACCTGATGAGCTACGGCCACCATTGTGAGGTACCAAAAATCGGGACAACCAACCTGCCGTATATATGACCGTAAGTTGGTCGGGGTAGAGAGATTCGAACTCCCGACATCCTGCTCCCAAAGCAGGCGCGCTACCAGACTGCGCTATACCCCGATTTATTCGTTTGGCGCTCGCGCCAACCCCTGATTTCAGGAGGCCGCATCATACTCACCCGTATAGTGAGCGTCAACGCCAAAATAATGATTTTACTACTGTTTCCAAGGTCGGGCCCTTCCACTTCGACAAGCTCTCGTGTGACAATACGCAACTTTTCCAGGGCCGGGTGAACCGACCCTGCCGACAACAGATCTGGAGGGTTTCATCGCATGTCTGCACTCGTCCTGGACGGTAAGTCTCTGGCAGCCCAAACCGAAGCCGAGCTTTTAGCCCGGGTGGAGAAATTGAAACAGAGTTCAGGTGGGAAAGCGCCTATTCTGGCCACCATCCTGGTAGGAGACGACCCCGCCTCCGCCACCTATGTGAAAATGAAGGGCAGTGCCTGCCGCCGCGTTGGCATGGAGTCCATGGCGGTAGAAATGCCCTCCTCCACCACAACTGAACAATTGTTGGCCAGGATCGGGGAACTCAACAACAACCCCGATGTACACGGCATCCTGTTACAGCATCCGGTGCCCGCTCAAATCGACGAGCGCCTGTGCTTTGACAGCATTGCCCTGGGCAAGGATGTGGACGGTGTAACCTGCCTCGGCTTCGGCCGCATGGCAATGGGCGAGGAAGCCTATGGCTGCGCCACCCCCCAGGGCATCATGCGTATCCTGGAGCACTACAAAATCGACATCGAAGGCAAGCACGCGGTCGTGGTCGGGCGCAGTCCCATCCTGGGCAAGCCCATGGCCATGATGTTGCTGCAGAAAAACGCCACGGTCACCATCTGTCACTCCCGCACCCGGGACCTCCCTGGCATTGTCGCCCAGGCGGACATCCTGGTGGGCGCGGTAGGCAAGCCGGAGTTCATCAGGGCGGGCTGGGTCAAGGAGGGCGCAATCGTTGTCGATGCGGGCTATCACCCCGGTGGTGTGGGCGATATAGAACTGTCTGCCCTGGCGGACAAGGTTTCTGCGTATACGCCTGTTCCCGGCGGTGTTGGGCCTATGACTATCAATACGCTGATTATGCAGAGTGTTGAGTCCGGGGAGAAAAGCCTGGGGTAGTTTTAGTTTGGGGTGGTCATGCGACCGCCGCGTACAGTTCGTCACATCGGCGGTGGTTGTACCGCATAAATTCGCTGCTTGCGGTCAAATCTCGTCCAGTTCAGGTTAATCCAGGCGTATCGGGCTACGCTACTTTTGGTCTTGGCTTTGTTCCCGGCTTTGCTTTTACCCTGGTTTTGGCTTTTGCCTTGGTTCTGGCTTTAGCCCGCGCTTTTTTACCAACTGCCCGTCTCGCTTTTGGCCGGGATAAATCAGCCGCGTCCTCCAGTTCCACCAGAGATTGCTCCATATAGTCAATCATACGCTGCACCTGAGGCATAGTGCGGCGACAGGCCACGATGCCAAAATCCACATTCTGATCATAAGTTATCAGCGTTATATTCAGCGCGACGCCTTCCGTGACAATTGATGCCGGATACATGCCGTCCAAACGCGCCCCGTTCCAGTACATGGGCTGACGCGGGCCGGGCACATTGGAGATAACCGTACTAAACGGTGGAAACCGACTCATCAGCCCCAGCGGCATCAACACAAAGCCTGGCATTTGCAGCACCTGCAACATCAGCGCGGCCTCCTGCGGCTTCATCTCCTTGAATAACTCCTTGCCCGCCTGCACCGAGGCCTGGATCGTGGCAAAGCGCTTGAGGGGGTCTCTGATATTCGTGCCCAGATCGGCACTGATCGCCCCAACCGCGTTCGAGGAATCAATATCACCCGCACGTCGCAGCGACACCGGTACCATCGCCTTGAGAGACTGCTTGTGTCGTTCACCATGATTTTGCATATAGAGACGCAGGGCTCCGGCGCACATCGCCAGCACCGCATCATTAAACGTTCCATCCAGAGCCTTGCCGATCGCGTGAACGCGAGCAAAGGGCCAGGACTGGGCGACAAAACGACGGGCGCCATCAACCTTCGTATTGATCGAACTACGCGGCACATTGAGCCACGGCAGCGATAGCGCACCACCTTTTCCCATCCATGCTTCGGTGGCGCGTTTCAGTGCACTGTACACATGCACACCGGTGTCGAGGCGCTCTTTGAGGGCTTCGGCCACATTACGTATCTCCTGGTCACTTGCCGCTGCGGGACGATGTTGCTCCAACAGAGCGCGATATCGCTGCTGGGACTCCATTGACAGCGGCGAATCATGAAGACGTGTACGCGCACTGGTAGAGAACATGCTCTGGGTCAGGTGAATCGCACGCGCACCATCAATTGCCGCGTGGTGATATTTTGAATAAACCGCAAACTGACGATTTGGCAGGCCTTCTATCAGGTGCATCTCCCACAGGGGTCGATTACGATCCAGCAAGGTGCCATGGAGCCTGGATGTCAGTGCGAAGAGTTCACGGTAGCGCCCGGGTCTGGGCAGGGCTGAGTGCCGAATATGAAAATCTAGATCCAGGGATTCATCCGGTTCCCAATACGCAGGCCCCAGCAAACCCAGCGGACCTGTCTTGATGCACTCACCAAACGGCGACTGCAGGTCCTGCGATGAACGGAGCTGGTCAGCCAGATGATGCAAAAACTTTTTCTCATCCGCTCCCCGGGGCAAGGTAAACAGGTTCAGGCCACCCACGTGCATTGGCGTCTTACGGTTTTCAGCAAGAAGAAATGCGCTGTCCAGGAAATTTAGTCGTTTCATCGTTTTATACCGCCAGATTGTTCTGCACCACCCCACGGAAACCTGTTTCCGCGCCGAGATTTCAGTGTAGCAGAGTATTTGACGAATTTGAGATACTGAAGCTGGCGGGATGTCCCTCTATTCGCCAGCTAAATGTTGTACTATTATAGCCTGGAGCCCGGGCAATTCAGGAAACCCGGGAAATTGGCCAAATGCAAAAGGAATTTTTAGTATGAAAGGATTATTCAAAGCCACTTTAGTTCTGCTCATGGTCAGTCTGCCGCTTCATGTGACCTGGGCGGATGAATACAGCGATATGATAAAAAGCTTCCAGGATGCCGGAGAGAGCGGCTCCTATTTTGCCAGCAGCTACGGCTATGCGGTCTTTCCCAGTATAGGCAAGGCAGGCATTGGTATCGGTGGCGCCCATGGTTCGGGCAAGGTCTACAAGCAAGGTACGCTCATTGGCGAGTCCAAAATGACCCAGGTCACTGTGGGCTTCCAGCTGGGTGGGCAGGTCTACAGCCAGGTCATCTTTTTCGAGAATGAGAATGCCCTGAACGATTTCACCTCCGGAAACTTTGAATTCAGTGCGCAGGCCACCGCCGTGGCACTCACGGCCGGCGCTTCAGCTGAAGCAAATACCGGCGGCGGCACCTCTGCCGGGGTTAGCGGTGGTAAAAACAATGCGGACACCCAATCACTGGGCTACCGCAAGGGAATGGCCATCTTTACCATCGCCAAGGGCGGTCTGATGTACGAGGCAGCTCTGGGCGGACAGAAATACAGCTACTCACCTCTGTAGAGGGTATTAAAAGGGCTATGCTATCGAAGTCTGCTGAAGTCGGCCCACAGAACAAAAAAAAGCCTATTTATAATTAAGGACGATTAGAATGGCATCATTTCCCCGCCCCATCCACCCAGGCGATGCCGTGCAGGGTACCCACGCGGAAGCACATGAACGAGTTACTGTTCATGTGCTTTTCATGCGCCACAGGCAATTTTTGTCCGGCTTACCCGGCGAGGTATCCCAGTTTGACCAGAGCGACTTTGGCTATGAGTGGCGCTGTGAGTTCGAGATTGGTGCTTGTTCGCCAGCTGCCACCCAAGCCCGAGCCGATATTGGGCACTCCCTGCATCTGCACTTTTCCCTGATAGATCTCGATCAGCAATCGAAACCTGCCGCAGTGCTTTACCTGGTAGAACATGGGCACGAACAAGATACTCAAGATCGCCTGTTACTCCCCCTCAAAGATTTGACGGAGACCCACGAGCAATTAAACGAGCGCCTGACCCAGAGGCACGCGACCATTGCAGTGTTTGACAATGCACATCGCTTTATAGTGGCATTGACGAAGGTGAGGGAGTCGCTGGGGAATGAATTGGCCTGGGCTTGAAGCGCCATGGCCCAGCGGCGGCCAACAAACTGAGTTTTTTCTCAGCGTCATTGACCGCCTGAACAATAACACCGGTGAGATGAGCTAAACAAGAGTCTCCAACATTTCCTTTTTAAAGGGGCGAAGTTCGCTGGAGAGGTTGTCTCTTACCTTGTTTGACCAGTCTGGGTTGGCAATCAGCGCCCTGCCCACAGCCACAAGATCGAACTCCTCCTGCTCCATACGCTGTACCAACTCATCCAGGCTGGCCGGCTCGGCTTCCCTGAAATTCACTTCCCCCGGCAAGGGAATAAAATCAGCACTGAGGCCGACACTGCCGACGGTAATGGTGGGTTTGCCGGTGATCTTTCGTGTCCAGCCCGCAAGGTTCAAGTTGCTACCTTCAAACTCAGGCTCCCAGAAGCGCCGCGTTGAGCAGTGGAAAATGTCCACCCCGGCTTCGCTCAGGGGTAACAGAAACTCCTCTAACTCTTCCGATGTATCCACCAGGCGCGCGTCGTAGTCCTGCTGCTTCCACTGCGACCAGCGCAGGCAAATGGGGTAGTCCGGGCCTACTGCCTCCCGGGCAGCTTCAATGATTTCAATGGCGAAACGGCTGCGGTTGGCCAGTGAGCCGCCGTACTCATCGTCGCGAACATTGGTGCCGGCCCAGAAAAACTGATCGATCAGGTAGCCATGAGCACCGTGGATTTCCACGGCATCACACCCGATGGCCTTGGCATCAGCGGTTCCCTTGGCAAAGGCCTGTACCACATCCCGGATATCGGACTGGCTCATAATATGACGGTTTACTTTCCCCGGCATACACATGCCCGAGGGAGCGTATCCATCGACGTCGCCCTCAGGCGGAGTGCCGGCGCGGCGCATGCCCCCGCAATGCCACAGTTGGGGTGCGATTTTACCGCCCTCAGCGTGTACCGCATCCACTACCTTTTTCCAGCCTGCAAGGCGCTCTTCACCGTAAAAATAGGGTACGCCGGGATAGCCGCTGGCGGCGACGTGATCGATGCAGGTACCTTCAGTGATTATGAGGCCGACGCCGCCCGCGGCGCGGCGCCGGTAATACTCGACAGTTTGTTCCGTGGGGATATTGTCTGGCGACAGATTGCGCGTCATGGGCGCCATGGTAATGCGATTAGGCAGTCGCAGCTTGCCCATGTCAAAGGGGCGGAAGAGAGTACTGTTGTCGTCCATTAATTTCTCCAGGATTAACAAAAAAATAGGGGCGAAACTGAGTTACGAATCGTGTCCGGAAGCCTGTGGCGACCGGTTAATCTACCAATAATGACCACCTGAGTCCAGCACCGGTTTCGCCGGGGGATGCTCACCCTCTGGTTCCAGAAATGCAAACAGGTTATAATGCGCCACCGCCTATCTCCACAGATGGCTGTTGGTGTTGATGGTCGTTATTCCGTCTTGACCTCTCCAATAGTACCCGCTTACTGCCCCATTAGATTGTATAGCAAAATCACTATACTTCCAGACATTGGTGGTAGCGGGCCGGGCAGGATATTATTTTGAAGTTTATGCAAGGATGTTAGTTATGGCGTACGAGATATATAAAAGGCATTTTCTTACGGCTTGCATCCCAATGCTGCTAATAGCATGCGGGGAAAATCACACCAGTTCGGAATATGCAGCAAGGAAAGCCGCTACATTCGAGCTGCCCATCATTGAGATTAAAGAGGAGCAGATCCCGGTTTATTACCATGCTCCCGGCGCAATCATCTCCGATAGGCGCATTGACATCTCCTCCCGAATAACAAGCTTCATCAAAGTAATTCACGTTTTAGAGGGCGAGCATGTTGTTACCGGACAACTAATCGCCTCTCTTGACAGTAGTGAGGTCGACGGATCAATCAGCAGATTGAATGCCACCCTGGCAAAGGCGCGCGCCGATCTGGCGGATGCGCGAGTTGATGTTGAACAGTACCAACAGCTCCATACCCAGGGTAGTGTCTCTAACAGCGAAATGAGGAAGGTAATACTCTCCAGAGATATGGCCGTAAATACACTAAACGAAGCCATTGGCGCTCTGAGTACCGCCGAATCCCAGCTTCTGTACACCAAAATTACCAGCCCTGACAATGGCGTTGTGATAGCCAAACGCCAGCAACGGGGGGACCTGGCAACACCCGGACAGATTATTTTAAGCATCGAATCGGATCAGCAGTTGCTCTTTGACACCTTCTTACCAGCAAAACTTATTGGCTCGGTTAGAAAGGGGGATGCAGTAGCAGTGGATATTGATACTTTTGGCAGGAGTGAGGGAGTTATTGCACGCATTATTCCATCCGGCGACCCGATTACCCGCCGCTATCAGGTTAAAATTCAGCTCTACCAGGCCCAGGATCTCTTGCCCGGCATGTTTGGCCGCGCTTCATTTGAACTCGGCACAGCACCAGGCATTGTTATACCTCAAGAATCTGTGGTCCAAATCGGGGGAGTAGATGGCGTCTATGCGCTGGATGAAGCAACCAACACCATCGAATTTCACTGGGTGCGCCTGGGGGATATCACGGATAGTGGCTATCACACCCTCGCAGGCCTGCATGGAGTACAAAAAATCGTTATTCCCTCAGGCCAACACCTCCGAGACGGCGATAAGGTCACTGCGGTGCCGGAGGCCTTGTGAACAACATCAGATACAATTCAGCAGGAAAGATCGCACGAATTTTTATCGATTCGAAGCTGACACCTCTCGTTATTATGACGTGTCTGGCAGCGGGAATAATAGCGCTCCTGATTACCCCCAGAGAGGAAAACCCTCGAATCATTGTTCCCGGCGCCTCGATAGTTGTCACCTTTCCCGGCGCGACGGCGTTAGAAGTGGAACATCTTGTAACCAACCCCATGGAGTCGATCATCAAGCAGATACCGGGAGTGGACCACATCACCTCCACCTCCACCAACTCTTTATCAGTAATTAATGTTCAGTTTGAAGTCGGCGAAGATAAGGAGAAATCCCTGGTCAAACTCTATGACCGAATTTGGGGAAGCACAGCTCTACTCCCGCAGGGCATAGAGCGACCGCTGATTAGAAGCCTGGATGTCGATGACGTCCCGATCGTGACAATCACACTGCACTCCGGGGAATATGATGACTATGCGTTAAAACGTATCGCTGAATCCCTGCTGACCCATTTACGCAGCATTGATGGCATATCAACGGTATCTGTTCAGGGCGGTACCGACCGGGAGATTCGCGTCGAACTGAATCCGGAAAAACTCCTGTCTTTTGGCGTAACAATCGAATACGCAATAGCCAACCTGATGCACGCGAACAGAGCCACAAGCGTCGGCACCTTTGTATCGCAGGAAACGGTTAAGAACGTGTTTCTCGACGGCTTCCTCACTTCAGCAGACGATGTAAAAAAATTGACAATAGGCACGCATCAAGGGCGATTGATCTACGTAGAGGATGTGGCCCAGGTTTTTGATGGCCCCAGAAAGAACAGAGCGACCTTATCGCGTCTTGGCTGGGGGCCGGCAGACCCCAGACAAGCGACGTCCAACATCAGTGAGAGGCCCGCTGTAACTGTAGCCATAGCGAAACAGACCGGAAAGGACTCCGTTGTTGTAGCCAATAGTATCCTTGAGCGTATAGAGAGAATAGAATCTGGCGTTATCCCTCCCGGGGTTGAACTCGATATAACGCGCAACGATGGTAAAAAATCCAATGACTCGGTAAATACCCTGATCGAGCACCTGGGCATTGCCATTTTGACAGTATTTTTTGTGCTGTTGTTCTTTTTAGGTGTGAAAGAGGCGTTCATTGTGAGCGCAACCATACCGCTTATTTTATCTATCACCTTAAGCTTCGGCTATCTCTTCGACCAATCCATCAACCGTATAACGCTGTTCGCACTGGTACTCTCTTTAGGCATGCTGGTCGACTCCAGCATTGTCGTCATCGAAAATATTCACCGCCGATACACCGAGCAAAAAAAGCCCCTGTACGGTGCAGATAAAAGAGCCCTGATGGTGATGGCCACCAACGAGATTGGTAATCCGACCAACCTGGCTACCCTGGCGGTGATGGCGGTTTTCACCTCGATGATACTCTTGACGGGCTTGCCATATCCATTCTTCTTCCCAATTACTTTTAATGTCCCCATTGTGATGTTCGCATCGATCATGATTGCCTATATTGTGGTCCCCTGGGCCTGTAACCGCTGGCTTGGGCACAGCGAGGGACATACACTCAAGGATCTGAATACTCAAGACTTGCTTCATAAAATATATTATTATTTTTCTATCCCCCTTATCAGGAAAAAGTCTCGTCGTACCCTGCTTTTGTTTCTGACCGTATTTTTATTAATAGCCTCATTCCTGCAGCCCCTATGGCAGGTTATTCGCCCCGACGGTATTGGCGGCCCCCTATCCGCCGGTGGCGTCAGCATCGGTTTGCTTCCCAAAAACAGCAAAAACACTTTCAACATTACCATTGATATGCCGGAAAATACCCCGGTAGAAATCACTGATGCAATGAGCCGTGAAATTGGCGCTGTGTTGCAGAACGAACAATTTATTTTGAACTATCAGGTATGGGTGGGCCAAACAGGCATTGCTGACTTTAATAGTCTGTTTAAAGGCACCGCTTACCGGGTGGCGGAGAATATCGCCGAAATCAGAGTTAACCTCACATCCAAGCATGAGCGAAGCACCACCTCCATAGAAATGGTAAAAAGCCTGAGGAACAAGCTTCTGCCCATACAGAAAAAATACCCGGGCAGCGTTATAAAGCTGATTGAAGACCCCCCTGGCCCCCCCGTTCTGGCCACCGTGGTGGCAGAAATATACGGCCAGGATCTGGTCGTTTTGCGTGAGCTGGCAGACAATATTAAAAGCGATTTCCAAAATACCTATGATATGGTCGATATAGACACGAGTACGCCATCTGACGTGCACGAAGTGGTTATTATTGTCGACAAGGAAAAGGCTGCCATATCGGGGATATCTACCGGCCAGATTCAACAGACACTCGCCTACCTGATCAAGGGCAGCGTTGTAGCTGCGAGCCATATCCCGGGTGAGAAAAGGCAGGTTCCCATCAGGCTTGTCGTACCACGCCAATACCTGGTAGACCCGTCACTGCTCCACAGTGTCTACGTTTCCAATAGCTCGGGCCAGAAAATTGCAGTATCTGAGCTTGTTCAGATTGAAAAAAGATTGGTCGAGCATCCTATTTACCACAAAGATAGTGAACGCGTTGTCTATGTAAGCGGCGAGTTACGTGATAGCGCGCAATTCTCTGCCACTCTGGATCTAAACCAGAGATTGAACCAGAGGGAAATCCCGGATAATGGCCTGTTGCAGACTGCTAATTTAAACATCTTCGACACTGTCCCCGACGCGACCCGTGGTTACCAGTTACTGTGGGGCGGAGAGATGCGGCTGACACTGGACGTATTCAGGGATTTGGGCGCCGCATTGTGCCTTACACTAATCTCCATATTTTTGCTGTTGATCGCCTACTACAAATCATTCCGTTTACCACTGATCGCCATGGCAGCCATTCCTTTGGGTCTTATAGGTGTTTTCCCCGGCCATTGGCTCATGGGCGAGATGTTTTCCGGTGCCTCACTTATCGGCGTCATCGCACTTGCGGGTGTGGTGGTGAGGAACTCCCTCCTGATTATCGATTTGACTTTGCAAAATATCGAAAACGGTATGTCACCGGATAAAGCCGTCATAGAGGCGGGGGCAACCCGATTCCGGCCCATATTGCTAACAGCATTAGCGATCGTCCTCGGGACGGCGATTATGCTGAGTGACCCGGTTTTTACGGGACTCGCCATATCCTTAATATTCGGCACGATAACAGCGACCGTACTAACTTTGCTAATTATCCCCATGCTACTTTATTTGACACTGGCAGATGATAAATCTGTCGCGGCCAGTGGCGAGGTACACTAGTATTCAAACCACCCCTTTGGCAAGCCGTCTCTTCCCGCTTTTGGGTTGAAATTGGCGCCTTTATGAGCGGGTATCGCAGATTTATACTGGCAATTTCCTTTTCCGAGCCTTCCCTGATCAAGCAGGTGGAATAACCCGATCAACTATGAAAGATACTCTGCCATAGGGCCTGTCGATAGCGTGTGAGGCGATACAGAAGCAGCATCAGATGCTACTCTCGCGACCTTCCCAGTGAGGAGCACGCAGCTTGTTCTTGTAGAGCTTGCCCGTGGGGAGCCGGGGAAGCTCGCTGTGGAACTCAAATACCTTGGGGCACTTGTAGTGGGCGATGTGCTCGCGGACAAACGCGTGCAGTTCTCGCTCCAGTTCTTCGTCGCCTTGCACACCGGCAGCCGGTTGCACCGCAGCCTGGACCGCCTCCCCCATTTCATCATCGGGAACGCCGAACACGGCGATGTCAGCGACCTTGGGATGGAGCACGAGACAATCCTCGATTTCCTGTGGGTAGATATTCACCCCGCCGGAGATGATCATGAAGCTCTTGCGGTCGGTGAGGAACAGCCACCCGTCGTCGTTGAGGTACCCGACATCGCCGAGTGTGGTCCAACCGCGACCCTTCAAATCTTTCGAGTCCTGCGTCTTCTCAGGGGCGTTGTGATACTCATAGGCGGGACCCTCGCCGAAATAGATGGTGCCGGCTTCGTTTGCCGGTAACTCGTCGCCGTTGTCGTCGAGAATATGAACCTCCCCAATGAGTGCTTTGCCAACCGTA
The DNA here is from genome assembly GCA_003646415.1 of Gammaproteobacteria bacterium. Lineage (GTDB taxonomy): Bacteria > Pseudomonadota > Gammaproteobacteria > Pseudomonadales > Halieaceae > JBALVO01. The sequence continues at coordinate 1,015 of QNFS01000071.1, read as the reverse complement.
CCGGGGTTCGCCAGCCAGTCGTCCGGCCTGGCAAGACAGAAGCCGTTCAGTTCGGTACCAGCGTAGTATTCCCAGAGAATGGGGCCCCACCAGTCCATCATCTGCCGCTTGACCTCAACGGGGCACGGTGCGGCCGCATGCACCGCCAAGTTCATCGAGGAGACGTCATACCTGACCCGTTCCTGCTCGTCGAGCTTGAGCATGCGCACGAACATCGTGGGCACCCACTGGGAGTCGGTTACCTGGTACTGCTCTATGAGCCGCAGTGCGTCCACGGGGTCGTACTTCTCCATCACCACGACGGTTCCGCCGATCGACTGAATCCCGAGACTGAAGCCGATCGGCGCCGAATGGTAGAGGGGCGCCGGACAGAGGTAGACGCTGTCGGCATTCATCCCGAAGACCCCGCTCGCCAGCCCGGTGATCGTCATCCCTTCGCTGACCGATTTGTCACTGAGCGGGCGCTTGATACCCTTGGGGCGACCAGTCGTACCCGACGAATAGAGCATCATCTCACCTGCCGGCTGTTCATCGAAAGGAGTCGCCGGCATCGCCGCGATGGCATCTACATATGACTCGAAGCGATCGTCATCTTCACCGATCAGGAGCGCCAGCTTGACCCCCGGTGCATACTGGAGGGCCTCCGCCGCCACCTCGGCCTTTGCTGTTGTGGTGACGAATGATCGCGATCCTGAATCATCGAGGATGTAGCCAACTTCCTCCGGGGAGAGATAGCTATTGATTGTTGTGACATAGAGCCCGGACCGAAGCGCCGCCCACATCACCTCGAAGTATCGGGGTTGGTTCTCACTCAAGATCGCCACGTGATCACCACGGGTGAGCCCGCGCTCACGCCAGAACCGGGCGAGTTGGTTTGACCGGTCGTCGAGTTGACGGTAGGTGACGACCTCTCCCGACTGACCCATGATGATGGCTGGATGGTCGGGCTTTGTTATGGCATGTACACCTGGATACATGGATCTCTTCCCCTATAGGATTTATAAACGAATATAAT
>QNFS01000070.1 GCA_003646415.1 Gammaproteobacteria bacterium | reverse complement strand
TGAAACCGGTGGCTGAAGTGTATCAGTTGGTGGAAGAGGGGAAAGTTTTACATGGCTTGATGTTGGGGGCGCTTTTTTTAGCCAGGCCTTATTTGCAGGATTTCCTTTAATAGTGTTATTTAGCGTATCTCTTCACTCACGTGATCAATGGCGATGGAAACAGAAGTTGGTGTTGTCATTGGTGTGGCAGCTGGGCATACATAGTGGCGTCTTTGCCTCTGTTCAACCTTCCCTGAAGGGCAACAGGGAGGCTGCACGCCTGATATAGGCCTCGGTATGGTGCTCCTCGCGCCGGGTAAAATCCCCCACTGCGGCGGACAACTGCGGGTCACTGATCCAGTGGTTGGAATATGTTTCCACAGGGCGGAAACCACGCTGGATCTTGTGCTCTCCCTGAGCCCCCGGGTCAAAGCGCGCCAGCTTGTGCTCGATGCAGTACTCGATACCCTGATAGTAGCAAGCTTCGAAGTGCAGGCAGTCGAACTCCCGCTCGCAGCCCCAATAACGCCCGTACAGGGTATCGCTGCTGCGGAAGTACAGCGCCCCGGCTACAGCCTGTTGGTCGAGGTAGGCCAGCACCATCACCACCTGGTTGCCCATGCCGGCGGCGGTTTCCATGAAGAAGCTTCGGTTGAGGTAACCGCCATGGCCGCTACGTTTGGCGTAAGTCAGCTGATAAAAGCGGTAGAATTGCTCCCACTCCTGTTCCCCGATATCGGCGCCGGTCAGGGTCCTGAGCTTCAGTCCCTGCTCTTGTACCCGTTTGCGCTCCCTGTTGATGGATTTGCGCTTGCGGCTGTTAAATGCGGCAAGAAAATCATCAAATGAACTGTAACCGTCGTTGAACCAGTGGAACTGCGTGGCGGTGCGCCGATGTAACCCCTCTCGCAATAACTGCTTGGCGACAGCCTTCCCGGGAAACAACAGGTGCCAGGAAGAAATATCTCGCTGCTCCGCCAACTGAATTATACCTTGTAGCACAACACGATAGCCCCGGGTCGCATCCAGCCCGGGAGCGGTGCACAAGCGGGGTCCGGTGGCGGGGGTGAAGGGTATTGCCGTGACCAGCTTCGGGTAGTAGCGCAGGCCACTGCGCTGCCAGGCATCGGACCAGGACCAGTCGAATACGTACTCGCCGTAGGAGTGGGATTTGAGGTAGAGAGGCATCACCGCGAGCCGGGTTTCACCCCGGCGAAGCACAACATGGCAGGGCTGCCAGCCAGTCTCCTCGGTAGTACACCCTGTCTTTTCCAGGCCATACAGAAACTCGTGGCGCAGGAAAGGGTAGTCCACATCCGCTATGTCATTCCACAGCGCTGCTGGAATCTGGTTCAGGCTGGTCAGGAACTCGACAGAGCATTCCGTCTTTTCGGTAGTGGTGACCATGGGCTTGCTTTCGCAGTTTCTGAAAGTGCCCAAGCTTACTGTGTTGGTGGCACAATTGCAGTGCTGGCGTGAATTGACGGTGTGTTGGCAGGAGAAAACCCTTGCACAATTTTCGTACAATATTATAGTGTTCCGTCTCAAATTTGCCCGCCACCCGGGTTATGTACTGTGTAATCGATGGAGCCAGGGGGCGGTGTTTCAAGTTATTTAAAGGCGCGAATAGAACCGTGCAAATAGGAAAAAGCGAGTAGTGATATGAGCAAATGGGAATGTATTGTCTGTGGTCTGATCTATGACGAGAAAGAAGGATGGCCGGATGACGGTATCGCCCCGGGCACCCGGTGGGAAGATGTTCCCGATGATTGGTTGTGTCCTGAATGCGGCGTGGGCAAGGAAGATTTCAGGCTGTTGGAGGAGGTGTCAGTTGACGATGCGCCTCATCACGAGGAGCCGGCGGTCGACAAAGTCCACGCGCCGGTGGTTATCCTGGGTACCGGACTCTCCGGTTATGGGCTGGCCAAAGAGTTCCGCAAATACGACAGCGAAACGCCGCTTATCCTGATTACTGCGGATGACGGGCGCTCCTATTCCAAGCCAATGTTGTCTACCGGCTATACCAAGGATCATTCTGCGGACGATCTCGCACAGCTGGATGCGGGCAATATGGCGAGATTGCTCAAGGCCAGCGTATGGACCATGACCAAGGTCCACGAGATAGATACCGCCCGGCAATTGATCAAGGTAGGTGATGCTCAAACTGTCGTCCACTACGGCAAACTGGTATTGGCGGTGGGGGCTGAGGTTATCCGCCCACCCATCGAGGGTGATGGCCTGGAAATGATTTACTCGGTGAATGATCTGCTGGATTACGCGGACTTTCGTACCGCGGTGAAAAAGAATGATGTGAAGAAAGTTTGTATTATTGGCGGCGGGCTTATTGGCTGTGAGTACACCAATGACCTGATCAACGGTGGTTTTGAAGTGGAAGCCGTCGACCCCCTGGCGTACTGCCTGCCCACGTTGTTGCCAGAGGCGGCGGGCAAGGCGGTACAGGCCGCCCTGGAAGAAAAGGGCGCGACCTTCCATTTTGGTCCCCTGGTCACCGCTGTGAACAGGGCTGACAAGGGTGTGGTGGTCAGTCTTAATAATGGTGAAACTATTGCCGCCGACCTGGTTGTCTCAGCTGTCGGCGTGCGGCCCCGCACAGAATTGGCTCGCATTTCAGGCCTTGAAACCAACCGCGGCGTTGTCACCAACCGCCTGTTGGAAACCAGCGCCCCCAATATTTACGCCATGGGAGATTGTGCTGAGGTCAATGGTCACGTGCTGTTCTATGTGGCGCCTTTGATGGCCGCCGCCCGTGCCCTGGGCAAGACCCTGACGGGAGAGCCTACCGAAGTGTGCTACCCGGCCATGCCGGTTACCATCAAGACGCCGGCCTGTCCGGTGGTAGTTGCTCCCCCGGCTCCCGATGCTGACGGCGGCTGGACCATCGAGGCGGACGGTGGCAACGTCAAGGCATTGTTCCGTGATAGCAGTGGCAATCTATTAGGGTTCGCCCTCACCGGCGATGCTATCCGGGAGAAAATGGCATTACAGAAGGAACTGCCGGCCATTATGGCCTGACCCTGCGCTCAGGTCAGCCTTGTCCGAAAGCGCGGTCAGACTTTGGCGAACTGCTGGCTTGACCCCGTCCAGCGTTGGATTAATGGCTCCACCCGCTCTGGATACTGTGTACGCAGGAGGGTCGCAATAGCCTGCACCTCATCCAGCAGGTGGTTGTGCCCGGGCAGTTCGGCGATCCTGAATTCCATCAGCCCGGTCTGGCGTGTACCCAGCACCTCGCCGGGGCCGCGTAATTCGAGATCTTTTTCAGCGATGTAAAAACCATCGGAGCTCTCGCGCAGTGCACCCAGGCGTTGTTTGCCGTTGGCCGACAAGGGTGTCTGGTACAGCAACACACAGTGGCTGGCCTGACTGCCGCGGCCCACCCTCCCACGCAACTGGTGCAGTTGCGCCAGGCCAAGACGCTCGGGGTTTTCGATGATCATCAGGCTGGCATTGGGCACATCCACACCCACCTCGATTACCGTGGTCGCCACCAGTAGGGACAGCTCACCAGATTTGAAAGTGGCCATCACCGCTTCCTTCTCAGCGGGTTTCAGCCTGCCGTGGATCAGGCCGATGTCCAGCTGTGGTAGCGCCAGGCGCAACTCCGCGGCTGTGGCCTCGGCTGCCTGTGCCTGCAGGGCATCACTCTCCTCGATCAGGGTGCACACCCAGTAGGCCTGGCGCCCCTTGCTGCACGCGGCAGCGACTCTGGTCACCACTTGTTGCCGTCGACTGCTGTCGATGAGCGCTGTAGTCACTGCCAGCCTGCCCGGAGGCAATTCGTCGATTACCGAGCAGTCCAGGTCGGCGTAGGCCACCATGGACAGGGTGCGCGGGATGGGGGTGGCGGTCATCACCAGCTGGTGTGGCCTACCCTGGTCAGGGCTTGTTTTTTCGGTAAGGGCAAGTCGCTGGTGCACACCGAAGCGGTGTTGCTCATCGACTATGACCAGGCCAAGGCGGGAGAAGGTCACATCGTGCTGGAATAGGGCATGGGTGCCGATTACCAGGCTGGCCTCCCCCGTAGCAATGCGCTGCAGGGCGGCCTCGCGTTTCTTGCCCTTGGTGCGGCCGCTGAGCCATTCCATGGAGATGGCCATGGGTGCAAACCAGCCGGAGAAACTGGCCCAGTGCTGCTCCGCCAGAATCTCCGTCGGGGCCATAATGGCGACCTGATACCCGTTGGCAATGGCCTGCAGTGCCGCGCCGGCGGCCACCAGGGTCTTGCCCGAGCCCACATCGCCCTGCACCAGGCGTAACATGGGAACGGGTTTGGCCAGGTCGGCAGCTATCTCCGCCAGTACCCGTTGTTGCGCGGCAGTGGGGGTAAAGGGCAGGGTGGCGAGAAAGGTGCTGTGTTGTTCCCTGTTCAATGGCAGGGCTGGCGCGCCCTCCTGCTGTTGCTCTTCACGAAGGCGGTACAGTGACAGGTTGTGAGCTACCAGTTCTTCCAGCGCCAGCAGCAATTGCGCCGGGTGTGTGCCCTCTCGTAATTGTTCCTGGGGAGCATCAGGCGGAGGGGCATGCAGGTAGGCCAGGGCCCGGGCCAGATCGTAGGGGTAGCTGCGATTCGGGGGTAACAAGTCATCCGGCCGCTCCCGCTGCAAATAGGCCAGGGCCTGGCTGCACAGCTTGCGCCACTGGTTCTGGCCAATACCGGCAGTGGTCGGGTAGATGGGGGTGAGCGCTTGCTCTACCGGGGACTCTCCCTCCACCAACTCGCGATACTCCGGATGATACATTTCCAGGCCACTGCCGCCGCGCCGGACCTGACCGAAACAGCGCAGCCGGGTGCCCGGTTGCAGCTTGTTCTTCTGTGCGGCGGAAAAATGGAAAAAACGCAGGGTGAGCGTGCCACTGCCGTCCTGTATCCGCGCCACCAAGCTGCGGCGGCGGCCAAACGCCACATCGGTGGCCCGGATCTCGCCCTCGATTACCACGTCGTCGCCGTCCCTGGCCGCGGCGATCGGTGTGACGCGGGTGCGATCCTGGTAGCGCAGGGGCAGGTGAAACAACAGGTCTTGCAGCCGGTGCACGCCATAGTCGGCGAGTTTTTCTGCCAGCCTGGGCCCAACGCCACGCAGCTCGCGTACCGAGAGGTTCGCTATACCGCCCACGCGGAATCTATTTCCGCATGGCGTCGGTGAGAATATCGATGGCCTGATGCCGTGGATAACTCACGCGCCAGGCCAGCACGATGGTCCGTTGTGGCACCGGCTCGGTGAACGGGCGCACCGCCAGAGTGTGTTCTCCGTAGGTCACCACATCAGCCGCAGATTTCGGCAACACCGTTATACCCAGACCACTTGCCACCATATGCTTGAGGGTTTCCAGCGAACTGCCTTCCACCAGGGCGGTGCCGCGTGCATAGTTGTCGCTGATGGCCTGTAGCAAACCGGGGCAGGCCTCCAGTACCTGGTCCCTGAAACAGTGGCCCTCACCCATAAGCAATACCCGGTGCATGCACAGTGTGGCCGGATCGATGTGTTGCTCCTGCGACAGGGGGTGCTCCTCTGGTAGCAGCACCACAAAGGGCTCGTCATAGACTGCGCGGGTGACCACATCGGTTTCGGTGAACGGGAGTGCCACAAAGATGGCATCCAGTTCCCCGCTGGTGAGCTTGCTGCGCAAGCTGGAGGTGTAGCTTTCCTCGATAAATAGAGGCATGTCCGGAGCCGCCTGCTGCAGGCGGGTCACCAACCTGGGGAACAGGTAGGGGCCGACCGTATAAATCGCGCCGACTGAGAGTACGCTGCCCAGTGGGTCCTTGCCCAGCTCAGCCAGGTTGCGCAGGTTTTGCGCTTCGCGTAATACGGCTTGGGCCTGCTCTACAATGCGCTCGCCCGTGGGCGTGGCCGAAACCTTGTGGCGGGAGCGCTCAAACAGGCAGATGCCCAGCTCCTGTTCCAGCTTTTTGACGGCAATACTCAGTGTGGGCTGACTGACATTGCACTGTTCCGCCGCCTTGCGAAAGTGGCCAGTTTCAGACAGGGCCACAAGATAGCGCAGTTCTGTTAGTGTCATAGATGATTCATTTTTAGCTGTGGCAACTGAATGTACAGTTAACCATTGAGAGAATCTATTATGAAGAGCAATTCTGTTCTAATTGAGCGTTGTGGCTGAGGGGCTTTAAATAGCCAGGATCGCCTCCACTTCTATGTCCACACCCCTGGGCAGGGCGGCGACCTGTACGCAGGCCCTGGCCGGGTAGGGTTCCTGCAGAAAGCCGGCCATGACCTCATTGACTGCCCCGAAGTGCTCCAGGTTGGTCAGCGAGATATTGATTTTGACCGCGCTGTCCATGCTACCGCCCGCCGCTTCGGCTACCGCGGCAAGGTTTTTAAACACCTGTGTTGCCTGGTCCGTAATGTCACCGGTGACCAGTTCCATGCTGCCGGGAATAAGGGGTATCTGGCCTGACAGCCAGACTGTATTGCCCACCTTGATCGCCTGGGAGTAGGGACCGATGGCTGCGGGGGCGGCGGGTGTTGTTATGACTGCGCGATTGCTCAATGTTGTTCTCCTGTCATGAACAGGGGCGGGGCCCCTTACTCAATTTTTGACTCTGGTGACCTTGCGTACATAGTTGATAGTGCGCAGGCGTTTCATGATGCGGGCAAGGTGGACCCGGTTGCGGACCAGCAATTCCAGGAGCACGTAGGTGAACTGGTAGTCCTTGTCGTCGGTGGAAATTTTTTCGATATTGACGCCCATACTGTTGATGCGCGTGGCGATGACCGCAATCACACCGCGGCGATTTTCCATCTCGATGCGCAGTTCCACAGGATACTCGCCCTCCACCTCATCATCCCAGCGCAGTGCCACCAGACGCTCGCTGTTCTCGCGCATATCACCAAGATTGTTGCAGCGCTCGCGGTGTACCACGACGCCTTTTTCAAAACTGAGATAGCCCTCGATTGGATCGCCGGGGATTGGGTGGCAGCACTTGGCATAGCTGACCATAAAGCCCTCGGTGCCGCGAATTGCGACCGGCTGGGCTGCGCCATCGCCGCGCTCTATCGGATTCGCTGCCATTTCCCCAAGCAACTGTTGTGCGGTAATGGCCGGCAGCCTGTTGCCCCGGGCAATTTCATCCAACAGGTCGTCCAGCAGGGTGTAATGCTGGTGTGCCAGGAAGTCCTGCAGCTTATCTTGTGGCAGTTGGTCCAGGCTGCTGTCAAAGCCGGTCAGGGCTTTATCGAGTAGCCGCCGCCCCAGGGCCACGGAGTCGTCCCGGGTCTGGTGCTTGAGAAAATGACGGATATTGCTGCGAGCTTTGGCTGTTACAGTGTAGTTGAACCAGGATGGATTGGGGCGCGCGCCAGTAGCGGTGAGGATTTCCACCGTCTGTCCGCTTTGCAGGGGTTCTGACAGTGGCGCCAGGCGTCGGTTGATACGACAGGCTACACAGCTATTACCCACATCTGTGTGCACGGCGTAGGCAAAATCCACCGCAGTCGCTCCCCGGGGCAGCTCTAAAATCCTGCCCTTGGGGGTAAATATATAGATCTCGTCGGGGAACAGGTCGATCTTGACGCTTTCAATAAACTCCAGGGAATTGCCCGCCCGCTGCTGCATTTCCAGTAAGCCCTGCACCCATTGCCGGGCCCGGGCGTGGCTGCCGTTGGCAGATTGTCCGTCGCTTTTGTACAGCCAATGGGCGGCGATACCATTGTTGGCCATCTCTTCCATCTCCCTGGTGCGGATCTGGATTTCGATGGGAACCCCGTGCATGCCCATCAATACCGTGTGCAGTGACTGGTAACCGTTGGCCTTGGGAATGGCGATGTAGTCCTTGAATTCGCCTGGCACGGGTTTGTACAGGCTGTGGATACTGCCCAGCACCCGATAACAGGTATCCACTGAGTCAACAATGATACGGAAGGCGTAGATGTCCATGATTTCGGAAAATGCCTTTCGTTTGGATTTCATCTTCTTGTAGATGCTGTAAAGGTGTTTTTCACGCCCCACGACTTCGACCTGGTGGCCTTCCTGCGTCAGGGTAGTCTCCACCTGATGGCGGATCTTTTCCACCAGCTCTTTGCGGTGGCCGCGGGCATTGCGCAGGGCGGCGTCTATGCGCCGGGCGCGCATGGGGTACAGGGCGCTGAAGCCCCGATCCTCGAACTCCATGCGCACGGTGTTCATGCCGAGGCGCATGGCGATGGGGGCATATATATCCAGTGTCTCCCGGGCAATACGCCTGGCCTTTTCAGTGTGCAGTACACCCAGGGTACGCATGTTATGCAAACGGTCGGCCAGCTTCACCAGGATCACCCTGATGTCCTGCGCCATGGCCAGGGCCATTTTCTGGAAGTTTTCCGCCTGCTTTTCCTCCAGGGACCCGAATTCCATCTGGGTCAGTTTGCTGACCCCGTCCACCAGTTCTGCGACAGTCGGGCCGAACTGGTTGCCTATGGCGGATTTTTCAATCCCCGTGTCCTCGATGACGTCGTGCAACATGGCGGCCATCAGGCTCTGGTGATCCATGTGCATGTCGGCGAGGATACCCGCAACCGCCAGTGGGTGGGTGACGTAGGGCTCACCACTGCGCCGCAACTGGCCGAAGTGGGCCTGCTCGGCGAAGTAATAAGCGCGTCTTACGTGGTTGGTTTGTTCCGGGTCGAGATAGCTGCGGAGTGTGGAGTTGAGGGCATCAATGGTTTGCATGTCGCTGATCTGTGATCCTTGCCAGAGACGCCCGGGGGCTACAAGGTCTCGCTGGCCTCCATTACCTCGGCCAATTCTTCCTCGGCGTCCAGTTCATCTTCGCGAGCGAGGATATCCGGGGTGATCAGGCCTTCAGCGATTTCGCGCAGGGCAATAACCGTGGGTTTGTCGGACTCTTCCTGCACCAGGGGGTCTTTGCCGCCGGTGGCCATTTGCCGGGCCCGCTTGCTGGCTACCATGACCAGTTCAAAGCGGTTTGCGACATTTTCAAGACAATCTTCAACGGTTACACGCGCCATTACTAAATACTTCCCTACTGAGTGTGCCGCCCGGATATGACCTGGGTTGTAGGCACTGGTTAATAAAACTGGAGTGGACCGCCAGTATGCTCTTGCATACGATCTGGCGACGCGACACTACCCGATGCCGGACAGCGAGACTGTACCGGAGGAACCCTAAATTATACCCCCAATAGTGGGGGGTGCGTCCAGCGTGAATAATGCCCGTTTAGCCGAGCAGGCCTGCTAACATCTCACCCAGCGCTTGCCGTTGACGGGCGGTGCGCAGTCGCTGGCAGGTAATGATGGCCTGGAGTTCGCCCAGTGCCTGCTCGAAGTCTTTGTTGACGACCAGGTAGTCGGCCTCAGTGTAGTGCGACATCTCCTCCACGGCCTCGGCCATGCGGGCCTCGATGATACTGGCATTGTCCTGGCCACGTGCATTGAGTCGTTGCTCCAGGGTTTCCCGCGACGGCGGTACAATGAAGATGGCACAGGTTTCGCTTAACAGGCGCTTGACCTGTTGTGCGCCCTGCCAGTCGATCTCCAGGATAACGTCGGTGCCGGCGTCGAGTTGCTGCTCCACCCAGACCCGGGAGGTGCCGTAGAGATTGCCAAACACCCGGGCATGTTCCAGGAATTCGGCCTTTTCCAACATGCCCAGAAAGCTATCTTTGCTGACAAAGTGGTAGTTTACCCCGTCTTCTTCACCCGGCCGCATAGGTCGGGTGGTATGGGATACTGAAACCCGCAACCCCTGGCAGCGCTGGATCAGGGTGTTCACCAGGCTGGTTTTGCCGGCACCCGAAGGGGCCGACACCGTGTAAAGTGTTCCGGTGCTAGTCATTTTTGTCCCTGTTCGGAGCGAGGCTGCCCAACGTGTTACTCGATATTCTGGATTTGTTCACGCATTTGTTCGATCAACACTTTCAGCTCTACGGCGTTTCGGGTCGTACTGCTGGAAATTGACTTGGATGACAGAGTGTTGGCTTCCCGGTTGAGTTCCTGCATGAGAAAGTCCAGCCGCCGGCCGCAGGGCCCCCCCTTTTCGAGCGTGTGGCGCACTTCGCTCACATGTGCCTCCAGTCGGTCCAACTCTTCATCTACATCGGCCTTTTGCGCCATATACACCAGCTCCTGTTCCAGCCGGTTGTGATCGACGTCGATTCTCAGGTCGGCAATACGCGCGGTGATCCGGTCTCGTTGCTGTTGCATCAATGCGGGCAGAAGCTCACGGGTGGCGGTCACCTGGGACTCGACCTGTTGCAGGCGGTCCAGCACCAGCCCGGCCAGTTTGTCCCCTTCCCGGCGGCGGTTTTCGGCCATGTTATCCAGGGCCGCGCCAAACAGTGACCGGGCATTCTTTTGTAATACATCATCGGACTGCTCCGGCGCATTATAGATTCCCGGGAACTGCAGAACCTCCAGCGGGCTGACGAGGCTGGCATCACCCATTTGCTTTTTGATAATTAGCGTGGCCGCCAGTAGCTTGTGCAGCTGCTCGGTATTGACCTGCAACTCCCCACTGTTTGTCGGGTGTGCCTGCAGGCGAATCATGCAGTCCAGCTTGCCCCTGGCCAGCGCTTTGCCCGCCTGTTCCCGCAGCTGCGGTTCCAGTGAACGCAGTGCGTCAGGTAGTTTGAAGCTACAGTCCAGGTAGCGGTGATTGACGGAGCGCAATTCCACAGTCAGGATGCCCTGGTCGGTGGTTGCGCTCTCCCGGGCAAAGGAAGTCATGCTGTGAATCATAGGTTTCGCTGCCAGTCCTTATTGTGTGCTCATGGGCGCCGAGTGTAGCAGCTTGTTATTGGCGTATACTAGCGCGCCTCGCCATTCATATTGACACCAATACGGAGTACTTCCATGCAACGACCCAGTGGCCGCGCACCTGCACAACTGAGAGATATCAGCATCACTCGCAATTTCACCTGTCACGCGGAGGGGTCGGTATTGGTCTGCTTCGGTGACACCAAGGTGATATGTACCGCCTCGGCGGAAAAGGGTGTGCCCCGCTTTATGCGAGGCCAGGGGCGAGGTTGGGTTACCGCGGAATACGGCATGCTGCCGCGCTCCACCGGAACACGCATGGGCCGGGAGGCCAGTCGAGGCAAACAGGGTGGACGCACGGTGGAAATCCAGCGATTGATCGGTCGCTCCCTGCGGGCGGCTCTGGATCTTTCCCAACTGGGCGAAAATACGATCACCATCGATTGTGATGTTATTCAGGCGGACGGCGGTACCCGCACGGCCGCCATTACCGGCGCCTGTGTGGCGCTGGTGGATGCGATCAGTTATTTGCAGCGAGAGAAAGTGATCCAGGGGGACCCCCTGCTACAGATGATTGCCTCCGTATCCGTGGGTATATATCAGGGCGTTCCGGTACTGGACCTGGATTATCCGGAAGATTCCGCCGCAGATACGGATATGAACGTCATCATGGGGGAATTGGGGGGCTTCATCGAAGTCCAGGGTACGGCAGAGGGTGCGCCATTTGTCCGGGAGGAGCTCGATGGCATGCTGGATCTGGCGGCGGAGGGTATAAACGACTTGATTGCCAGGCAAAAAGTGGCACTCGTCTCCTGATTGCCCCACACAAGCGGCGGGACGTATCCACCTATGCCTTAAGATAATTGTCCCTTTATTTCCCTACAGCTCGATATCGTAGTCCATGATGACGGGTGCATGGCTGGAAAATACCTTGCTCTTGTATATTGCGCCGTAATCGATGGCGTACTTCAGGCCCTGGGATACGATGTGGAAGTCCGTGCGCCAACCGTTTTTGTCGCGCCCGCCATCGGGCCACCAGCTGAACTCGTCCTGGTCTGAGTTGATTTCCCGGAAAGCGTCAACGTATCCTGACGCCAACAGTTCGTCCATCCACTGGCGTTCTTCAGCGAGGAAGCCGGAGGTGGTGCTGTTGCTCTCGGTATCCTGAACATCTTCCGCGCTATGGGCGATTTGCCAGTTGCCGCAGATGATGAACTCCCGGCGTTTATTGCTAATCTTCTGCAGGTGGCTCCCAAAAAGGGAATAAAATTCATTCTTGCGGCTCTGTTGCTCGGCGTCACCTTGCTTGGCCCGGGGAGCTAACAAGCAGGCCACGCTCAGGTTTTCGTAATCCGCCTGGATATAGCGCCCTTCCATATCGAAATTGGCGAAACCCAGGCCGGTCATGATGGCCTTGGGCAATTGCCGGCAATAGATAGCTACGCCATTGGCCTTGCCGTCGATGTCGTCGAAAAAGTAAGCGTTGTAGTCTTCTGGAAAGAAAATGCTGTCCTGTAAATCGTATTCTGAGCACTGCAGGTCCTGAATGCAGATAAAATCTGC
>QNFS01000069.1 GCA_003646415.1 Gammaproteobacteria bacterium | reverse complement strand
GAAAACCAGTGCGCCGGTGGCAAAATCGATCTCATGGTGACGTACCACCATAAATACCTCCAGGCCTCTTTCGGAGTCCCGGCACAGTAAAACGGTTGCTGCGGGGACGGGTGTAACATTTTTGTGTGTAGTCATGATCGGTTCAACCTTTTATATTTTAAAAACGGTACAAGGGCACGATTGCCCGTAGCCAATGCCATTTTTATATGAAATCACGGAATAATACCCCGGTGCTCAATCAAACCGGTTCATAAGATAATACGGGTACAACAAGCTAAATGTAAATTACCGTAACAAATCTCAAAACACCACCCTTGGGGGTTGATCAAAAAACACACCGGAAGTCCGCATACTCCTCCCGGAGGCAGTGGGGTGTATCCACTGTCGCCCAGGGTAAGCGCCCGGCCTGCGGTGAGAAAGGCATGGATATTAAGAAAAATGCGGTTTATTCTTGTCCTGCCCGCCGCACATCGGTTTTTCCGTGGTTCATTTAAGTTTCATGTTTCATTTAATAGAGGTGTCTATATGTTGAGATTTGCTTTGCTATTGGTCGCGAGTGCGGCTTTTGGTTGCGGCGCGGTTATGGCGCAGGAGGAAGTGAGGCTGATGGCCAACACGTCGCCGCCCTATACGGATGCGAAGCTGCCCGAGCAGGGCCTGGCGCTGGAATTGGTCAAGCATATCTACGCAGGCACAGACTACACCCCGGTTATTACCATTGAAAGCTGGTCGCGAGCAGTGGAGGGGGCGCAACTGGGTGTTTACGACGGGCTGGCCTCGGTCTGGTATACAGACGAGCGCAACAAGGACTTGCTGTTCAGTGAGCCCTATCTGCGCAGCGAATTGATTATTCTGAAACGGCGCTCAGGTAGAGGCAATTACTTCAAGTTGGAGCACCTGGCCGGCAGCCGCCTGGGCGTCAGGGTGGATTACGCCTATGGCGTTGATTTTGCGGCGATACCTGACCTGACTCTGGTACAGGAAAACCACATGATCCAGAATCTGCTTAACCTGCTCAATGGGTCAGTGGATTTTGTCATTGGTGACCAGCGCACCATCAATCTGCAGTTGCACGAGTATCTTGCGGATAAAATCACCCGGTTTGAGGTTGTTCCCATCAAACTGCCCCATGTAGAGCGTCACGTCGCTGCCAGTCGTGCCTTTCCTGGGCATGAAAAGATGATCGCCGCATTCAATCGGGCGCTGGCGGCAACACGCAAAGATGGCTCTCACGATGCCATTGTTAAAAAATGGGATGATCGCTACGGCGGGGTCGAATAGGGCCCGGCACTGCCAGACTGGTGGCTTAAGTGCTACCCATTCTGTTGGCCAGTGCCATACCGACCAACATGGCCACGACGAATATAACGGTCTTGCTGTCCAGGTAAACCAGGGCCGACAGCGCCGGCCCTGGGCAGTAGCCATAGACGCCCCAGCCGATACCGAAGATGGCGGCGCCACTCAACAGGCGGCCGTCGAGGGCTGTTTTTCCCGATAAAACGAAGCCCGCTGATAGCAGTGGCTGTTTACGCTTGAGCACAAAGCGGAAGGCCACCAGGGTGACGCACACGGCACTGCCCATAACGAAAGCCAGGTCCGGCACCCAGGTGCCGAATATATCCAGAAAACCCAATACCTTGGCGGTATCCGTCATGCCCGAAACCGCCAGGCCTACGCCGAATACCATACCGCAAAGTAGAGCGGCAACCCCGTGCATTTACAGGCCCTCCAGCAGGTGGCGAATCACATAAACGGTAGTGATGCCTGCCGCCATAAAAGTGATAGTGGCGACCAGCGAGCGGGGAGAGAGGTTGCCAATCCCGCAAACGCCGTGACCACTGGTACACCCGGAGCCCAGTTTGACGCCAAAGCCCACCAGTAAGCCACCGATAAGCGCGTACCACCACTCCAGTGGACTTGCGGTGGGGTAGGGGGTCGCCGTCAGTTGGTGGTACAGTAGTGGCCCTACGACCAGGCCGACCAGGAACAGCCAGCGCCAGCTGTTATCGGGCTGGGCAGAAATCGCTCCCCAGACGATACCACTGATGCCGGCTATACGGCCCAGAAAAAACAACAGGGCGACTGAAGATAGGCCTATCAACAAGCCACCGATTAATGGTGTGGTGTAGCTGTACAGCATGGCGTGCCCCTTGTTACTTCTCTATTTCAGCGGTTCTCGTAGCGGTTGAAGTCGAACAGTCCCGCCTCTATTGGGTAGTGCTTTTTGTAGTATGTGTGAAATTTATCACTGAGCTGCCAGAACCATGGTGCATTGCGCCTAACCCCATAACGTGACACCAGTTCGGCGTAATCCTGCTCACTGCGTAAGGCAATGATTGCCTTGACGAAATTACCCAGATCCTTCTCGTGCAGCTGGAAAAACACATTGGGGTAGGAGCCGATAAATCCGGTGACCACGGTCAGGTAGTCCTCTGACGGAATGCGCCGCTCAGCTTCCTTGAAAACCTGCGCATTGTTGGAATAGGAATCGTTGTGAATGATGCTGTAAACCTGCTCACCGCCATCCGCGCCCAGCACCTCCACAAAGGCCACCTCGGGCATAAAGCTAAAGGGCGGCCCGCTTAGGTTGTGCAGTGGAGCGAAATGCGGGTCGGATACGTTGTAGCCATGCGCCTCGGCGCCGGGTTCGCGCTTCTGCAGCATGCTTAACAGTTCCTGCTTGGGGTTGTCGGTGTGGTACACGATATCGGTATCACGGTCCAGTTTCGAAGTGTCTGCCAGCACGAATTGCTTCACGTGGGAACTGGCATCCCGATACCAGAAGTTGCGCAGGGGGATACGTGCATCCTCTGGCAGGAAAAGCAGGAAATTTTGCTCCCCTTCCATGCGCAGAAAGTCCATATAAAGGCGGGTTTCAAGTTGATGCGCGACATTGCCGAACACATCAAACCCGGCGACCAGCAAATAGTGAATGCGCTCCAGCAGCGAGTAGTCTATGACCCAGGCTGTTTTGGGCTGGTGGCCGACAAAACCCTTGACCACAGAGGCGCTGTCGTTATGCCGGAATATGGTGAGAGTGGCATTGTCATTGTGGCCGTC
Source organism: Gammaproteobacteria bacterium (assembly GCA_003646415.1). GTDB lineage: Bacteria > Pseudomonadota > Gammaproteobacteria > Pseudomonadales > Halieaceae > JBALVO01. Next base: position 9,267 of record QNFS01000069.1, on the reverse strand, counting down.
GCCGTCCCAGATTAAATCCAGGTCCAACTTTCCATGACCGCCTCCAGTACGCTGGCTCACATAATCGGCCTTGGCGCGCAGGAATTTCAGTTGATCGCGGGAGTAGTTGCGCCATTGCAGCAGCGAAATCAGTATGCTGGATCTGGCGGTGGGCAGGCGCAGGTTCTTGCTCTCCCTGGCCAGGAACTTGGCGGTCTGGTTGGCGCCCTTGTCTTCTGGATCGAGAAATACCACCCAGAAGTGATCGTCGATGACATTCAATGCCACCTGGCCCCGACATACGGGGCCCTTGATAAAGCCCATGATGGTGAACCGGGCCTCGTCCAGCATGAATTTGTAGCGCGATTGCACCGGCAAATCGTGGAAGGCGATAAAGGGGTTGGAGGCCACGCTGGTCTCGTAGGAGGGCAGGTCGGTGACCTCATAATCAGCGTTGATAAACAGTGCTTGCCAGCGTTGCATGCGCGCCCGGCTGAGGGAGTAGGGCATATGGCGTTTGTCCAGTACCGTGAACCGTAGCGGCTGTAAACGGTAGTAGAACTTATCTTTACCGGGTGAGTCATAGGGACGCCGGGTAGCGATGATATCGATGGGCTCACCCGGTGGCGTGCGCGAGCGCACCAGTTTGTAATAGCTGGCCTTCTCTCCCGGGTCGGAGAAATACAGGTCGCCTATAAACAGGTGTTCGTAGATGTAGCGCGCCATCAATTGCCGCTTCAGGCTGTCGCCGTTGAAAAATGCCTCCCAACGGTCTATTTCAGCCTGCTCGGCGGTTGTGGGCGCCGGTCGAGCCATACCCGGTGAGCCGTCACGCAACCAACGGGTCAGCTTTTCGTGTTCATCACCGTTGAGTCCCGGCAGGCCATATGGCATACCCCACAGGGGGTAATCGCTGGCGAAGCTGTCAAACTCATCGGGTTTTGGGCACTGTTGGTCGCGGTCCAGGCTGAAATCAAAACTGTCCGGCAGTTTGTCGCCCGACGGTATGGGATGTTGCTGTTTCAACTCCAGTATGCGCGAGAGCGTCCCCGCATCTGGGTCAGTGTCGTTCAGGACCGGATAAAATCCTTTCTGGCGCCATTCATCGGTGGTCTGCGCATCTTCAAACAGGCGCGTCATATTAGCGGCGCGCAGGCGGCCGCCATCGTAGACCTCGTCCTTGTTGGCGCCCCGTTGCAGCCCGGCCCAGGCATCCAGCTTCAACTGGCAGGGCGCATCATAGCAACCGTGGCAGACCATGCAGCGCTGCTCAATGATGGGCTTGATCTGTGGCGGGTAATCGGTATCAGCGAATGCGGAAGAAAAAGGCAGCAGGCCGATAGCCAGTGCCGCCATAATGGTAAATCGGATAATATGCATGGCGAGATTCTGAACTATCAGGGCCCATATTACCAGTCCAGGCTGTTCGCTGTGGTACTGGTCAGTCCGCCAAAATAGCGCACCCTGCTGTGGCGCCAGACCAGATTATGGGGCGTCCGTATGGGTGAACTTATCAGAGATCCTTGCTGCGGTGGTGCTATACTTCAGCAGGTCGAGTAACATGGCTCACAACAGTCGCATGCTTGATTTTACCCTTCATTGAATGGGTCGGAGTAAGCTATAGTGGGCGAATCAACTGCCAAAGCCTGGGGCCATTCTCTATAACAACTTCGAGTCGCCGGGTCGTGAGGCGTTTTCAGGCGCGGTGAAAAAGGCATCCAGTTAATCAAGGGAGATACCTATGAATCCGGAAAAAGTTGCACGTCATTTTGATCTCACCGACAAGGTAATTCTGGTAACCGGTGGCAGTCGCGGTCTGGGCTTTGCAATGTGCAGGGCCTTTGCTGAGGCGGGCGCCACTGTGATTATCAGCTCGCGTAAGCAGGAAGCTTGTGAGCGCGCTGCACAGCTGATCGAGCGGGAGACAGGACGCGCCTGTTTACCTATGGCCTGCCACGTGGGGGATTGGGCCGCCTGCGATGATCTGGTAGAAGCGATTTACAAAAAATACGACCGTATCGATGTACTGGTCAACAATGCGGGTATGTCGCCGCGCTATGAGTCACTCAGCAGCGTCACCAGGGAGCTGTGGGACAAGGTGATCGCGGTCAATCTGGCGGGTCCTTTTCGCTTGTCCGCCATTGTCGGCGAGCAGATGGTGCATGGGGCAGGTGGCTCCATTATCAATATCAGTAGTACCGCAGCCGTTAAGCCAAGTGCCGCAGAAATACCTTACGCCACCGCCAAGGCCGGCATTAATAACCTGACTGCGGGTCTGGCTCATACCTTCGCCCCCGGTGTGCGCACCAACTGCATCATGCCCGGCCCCTTTCTCACCGATATATCCGAGGCCTGGAGTGAGGAGGTGAAGGAGGCCATTGACGCTGTCGTACCCCTGGGCAGGGCGGGGCAACCTGAGGAAATTATCGGCGCGGCGCTCTACCTGGCCAGTGATGCCTCCCGCTATACCAACGGGGCCATAATCAAGGTGGACGGTGGTATGGCCTACGGTAACTAGTGTACCTCGTCACTCATAATGTAACATTCAGAGTGACGAGGTACACTGGGAAATCATTGTTCCCACCCGGGTTACAATGGTGATCACCCGTTTTAGGCCGGTGTTCCCCGAAACCATTCATTGAGATTTTTTGAATGTATAGACGAGTGATAAAACTACTTATCCCGCTTGTGATTGTATTCATTGCGCTCATGGTCGCGATGGCTATGATTGGCTCACGCCCGGCGCTTCCCACGAGCAACGCAGCAATGCCTTTGCCACATGTGGAAACCATTGCAGTGGAAGTTGGCGATGTGCCGGTTTCTATCGTCGCTTATGGCAGCGTTAGCGCCAGGCATGAGTTGGAACTGGCCAGTGAAGTGACGGGAAGGGTGGTGTGGGTAGCGCCGGAGTTTGAGCCCGGAGAAATGGTGGCTGCAGGCAAGGTGCTGTTGCGGGTCGATGCTGTCAGTTATCGCCTGGCGTTGGCCGAAGCCAATGCGTCTCTGGTGCACTCCAATAATGCGCTGGCGGATGCCACAGCCCTGAAGCGCAAAGCGGCTGCCGCTGAGGCCAGGCTTAATATCGAAGCCGCCCGGCAGCGTATTATCAAAGCGGAGCAGGATTTGGCCTACACCGAGATCCGGGCACCGTTTAATGCGGTTATCGATAAGCAATTGGTGGAGTTGGGTCGGTTTATCAACACCGGTCAAACAGTGGCCCGTTTGCTCAGCAGTGATATCGCCGAGGTGATTCTCCCGGTGTCGGCCGCTGACTCGGGCTTTCTGGACCCGGCAGTGGATGCCCCCGTGGTGCTTAGGGCTAAAATCGGAGCCCGGCAGTGGCAGTGGCAAGCGACTTTATTGCGTATTGAGTCGCGTGTCGATCGACAGACCCGTGTTGTTCCGGTTGTGGTGGAGATCGCCTCGCCTTATGACAACAGCCTCCATCCACATACGCTGCCACTGGGCTTATTTGTCGAAGCACAGATCCCCGGCAGGTCCATAAGCTCCGCTGTGCGGCTACCTCGCTCTGCCTTGCAGGCAGACGGTTCGGTTTTTGTGCTGTCGGGCAATAGCCTGCGGCGGCGACAGGTGACGATTGCCCATCGAGAGGGTGATTTTGTTGTTATTGGCGCTGGACTCGCGGCCGGAGACCTGGTTGTGGTTACCCGCCTGGAGGTGATGTTTGAGGGAATGAAGGTAGAGCCTGGCGATGCCTGAGTCTCGCTATCAGAATGAGAGTGGACCCATCGGCTGGATGGCTTCCAATCCTATAGCGGCCAATCTGTTGCTGGTGATTGTGTTAATCGCCGGCTATATCGCTATTGGTGGTATCCGCAAAGAGGTGTTCCCCAGCTTTCCGACAGGCACGTTCATCGTTACGATTCCTTACCCGGGCAGTTCAGCGGTGGAAGTTGAGCAGGGGATCATTCTCAAGGTTGAGGAGGAGTTGCGGGATATTGTTGGTATCAAAGAGATACGCAGCGAGGCGATGGAAGGTGTGGGTGTTATCACCGTGGAGATGGAAGTCGGCAGTGATATCAACAAAGCCCTGAATCAGGCCAAAGTGCGGGTGGATGGTATCCGCGGTTTCCCCCTGGACGCTGAAGAGCCGATTGTCGAAGAAGTGATCAGCCGTGGCTTTGCCATGCGTGTCAGTCTCTATGGCGACCTCAACGAGAATGGCCTGAAGCAACTGGCGGATCAGGTCCGCGAAGAAATTCTCGATTTGGAAGGAATTAGCGAAATTCGCATGTTTGGTGACCGCACCTACGAAATATCTATCGAGGTGTCCAGCGAAAATCTGCGGCGTTATGGTCTTGATTTTGATCAAGTCGTCAATGCAGTGAGAAGTCGTTCCAGGGATTTGCCCGGCGGCACGGTGCGCACAGCGGGCGGCGCCATTAAACTGCGCTCGGTGGCGCAGGCCTATAGCGGAGAAGAATTTTCCTCATTAACGTTGCTGACAAGAGACGATGGCACTCTCATCAGGCTTGGCGATGTCGCCAAAGTGGTGGATGGGTTTGTAGATCAGCCGATACTCAGCACTCTTAATGGTCGCCGGGCGGCGACGATGGTAGTCGACAGGGTTGGCAATCAGGACGTGTTGAAAATGACCAATCGCCTGCGTAACTATATCGCCGAGAAGCAGGCAAGTCTGGCTGATGGCGTATATATTGTCGGTTGGCTTGACGAGAGTAATATTCTTCGCGGTCGTATTGAGTTACTGCTGCGCAACGCGGCCCAGGGTGCGGTTCTGGTGGTATTGGCGTTGGCCTTGTTCCTCAATCTTACTCTGGCGCTGTGGGTGATTGTCGGTGTGCCCTTTGCGGTGATGGGGACGTTGGCGACGATTTATTTTCTCGGTTTGCCGATATCGATAAATGTTCTGTCAGTATTCGCCTTTATTTTGGTATTGGGGATTCTGGTTGATGACGGTATTGTCACCGCCGAGAGCGCCTATGCGCGCCTGGAGAGTGAGCAACAGGGGGTTAGCAGTGTGGTTCGGGGGGTGCGCAGGGTTGCCATGGCGACCATCTTCGGGGCGCTGACAACAATGATCGCTTTTGGGCCTTCATTATTACTGACAGACGGCTTCGCGCGGGTCATGACCCACATCGGCCCCGTTGTTATGCTTTGCGTGTTCTTTTCACTGATTGAAACAAAACTGATTCTTCCCGCCCACTTGCGCCATATTCGCGGTGGAGAGAAGGCCTCTGGCGGCTGGCGTAAGCCTGTTGAGAAGGTTCAGGCTCGCTTTTCCTCGGCGTTGAAAAATTTCGCTTCCGGACCCTATCGACGTTTACTGCACTACAGTCTGAATCACCGTTATATCACCCTATCGGTGTTTATGGCGGTGCTTATTATTTGTCTGGCACTGGTGCCATCGGGTTTGGTCAGGTTTGTATTTTTCCCGAATGTTCCCTCGGACCAAATTATAGTAAAACTGGAAATGCCCCAGGGCACGCCGTGGCAAAAGACACACGACTATGCGCGGCGTATTGAGCTGGCGGCACAGGGAATGAACACGCGTTACCTGGCCTCGCTTGATACGACAGTGGATGTGGTTCGGCAACTGATGGTGGTGTCCGAAAGCGACACCAGTGCCAGGGTGGATATCGATTTGGTGCCCAGTGAGGAACGTACTATAAGCTCTGTGGTCCTGGCGCAATGGCTGCGGGAGGGGTTGGGTATTCTTGAAGGCGCGCGGGTGCTCAGCATCGATGCGGTGGCCGGCCCCCCGGGTTCCATTTTGGACGTGCAGTTAAAGGGGAAAAACCTGGAGACCTTGCGCCTGGCCGCTACGGATTTAAAACAATCTCTGGCCCGCATGGCTGGTGTGCAGGATATCAACGATAGTTTTAATGCCGGTGGTAAGGAGTTGGATATTCAAGTGACCACCGAGGGTGAAGTACTGGGGCTTGGCACTGTCGAACTGGCCAGGCAGGTACGGCAGGCATTTTTCGGCGCCGAGATACAGCGGGTTCAGCGCGGGCGGCACGAGGTGCGCGTCTACGTCCGGTTGCCCGTTGACGAACGTGCCCGGGTCGACAGTCTGCAGTCGCTGTGGATTCGGCTTCCGGACGGGCGCAAAGTGCCTTTTTCCGTGGTCGGAAAGGCGCGGGAACTCATCGGCCTGAGTGTCATTAATCGTATAGATCGCCGGCGCGTGGTGAATGTGCGAGCGGATATTAATAAATTGCTGGTTGAGCCCGGTGAGGTGGCGCGTTTGCTTAAAAGCGATGTTCTACCCCGCTTGCTCAAGAAATACCCGGGCATCAATTATCACCTCGGTGGCGAGGCGGGGGATGAACAGGACACTTCATCCGTATTGGGCTATGCCTTTGTTATGGTGCTGCTGTTGATTTTTGCCGCGCTGGCGATACCCCTGAAGAGCTATATCCAACCGCTGTTGATCATGTCGGTGATTCCCTTTGGTGTTATCGGCGCTATTATTGGCCACCTGGTACTGGGCAAGGACATCAGTATTCTGTCGGTGATCGGTATCGTGGGCCTTGTCGGGGTGGTGGTGAACGACAGCCTGGTAATGGTCGATTTTATTAATCACTATATCGATGAGGGACATGACTGGCGCTCGGCGGTGATGGAGGCCGGGCCGATGCGATTCCGCGCGGTGATATTGACCTCTTTAACCACTTTTCTCGGCTTACTTCCCATTCAACTGGAAACGTCGATTCAGTCCGAGTTCGTCAAACCCATGGCAATCTCCGTTGCCTTTGGTGTGTTATTTGCCACCTTTGTCACCCTGATTTTGGTGCCGGTGCTTTATTTTATCGCAAAGGATTTGGATCGCATGTTAAAAAACCTGTGGTCCGACTCGCCACCGGGGGGCTCACCAACTCAACATGTGCCCTAGATGGCATCCATATATTCGATTTCGGGCGCCGCGGCCATTAATCCAGCCATTTCAGCAAACAGGCTGAGGAAATATTCAGTCTCGCCGTGAGCGTTGAGGGCCTCTTCATCGACATACTGTTCAAGCACAATATAGGTTTGCGCATCGGTACGAGACTTGTGCAGAGCATAAAAGTTGCACCCGCCCTCATTGGTAATAACGGCTTCCGCCAGCTTTGCAAAGGTGCCTTCAAACTCCTCGTTCTTGCCTTCCTGGATTTTTAATTTAGCTGTGACTCCAACGGCCATGTTATATCCCCCTTAAAATCGAACCACTTTAAGATTGGCTGATTCTAGCACAAAAGCGACAAATCTCGCATTGGGGGCTAAGCTGTTACATGTTATGCGAATATTTTTTGCACTCGACCTGGAGCCGGCTGCCAAACTGGAAATGGGGGCGTGGCGGGACAAGTCGTTCAGGGGGTTGGCCGCAGCGCGCCCGGTTCCATCCGGGAACTTCCATATTACCCTGGCATTTATAGGGGATGTGGCGGAGCATAAGCTGGAACGCCTGTGTGACAGTGTCGATCAGTCACTGAGCCGGGAGCCTTCCGAGACCGCCAGTCTTGCTATAAATGAACTCGGGTATTGGCAACGACAAGGCATCCTGTGGCTGGGGCCGGGGCACTGCCCCGGTCAACTGTCACAGTTGGCGGGCAGGTTGAAGGGGCTGGGTGCCCGGGTTGGCGGCAAACTCGATCACAGAACTTTTCAGCCTCACATCACCCTGTTTCGCCGTTGCAAGGTACCACCGCCACCGCCATTGGAGCCGCCTGACTTCAGCCTGGATTACGATGATTTCGTACTGCTCGAATCGCGGCAGGGCAAGCGCGGCGTTAGTTACCATACCCTGCAGCGCTGGCAGCTTTTGTAGACACTGCGCCTCAACTTGTGTGTTAAACTCGCAGGGATGTAAAAGCCTGCCAGGGCTCAAGCATCCCTGAAAACCACCTTCAGTTTTAGGCTGCAGATTCTAATTTTTTGTATGAGAATGTACTCCCGAGGGATGTGGGAGTGAGGTATCTCCAATGGTGCAGTTTTCCAACCTGTTTGTAGTGTACGACCCGACCAGTGAGGAGCAGCCGGCGCTGCAGCGCGCGGCAAATATTGCTGAACAGATTTCAGCTGGCGTGCATGTGTTTGCCTGCATCCATTCTGGTGCAGAGCCGTCAGCGGATAAATCCACCGAGGCAAAACGCCTTCTTGCCCGGCAGCGGGACATTCTGGCCAGAGCCGTGGCTCCCTTGTCTGACCGGGGCATCGAGGTGAGCACGGAGGTGGAGTGGGACACGGACTGGTACCAGGCCGTGGTGCGAGCGTCCCTCAAGAACGCCGCCGACATGGTCTTGAAGTCCACCTTCAAGCACTCTTCGGGTGAACGCCTGTTGAACAAGACCTCCGACTGGACCCTGATCAGGGAATGCTTGTGCCCGGTACTGTTGGTGAAGGAGAGGGTGCCGCGGGAGATCCCCAGGGTGCTGGCCGCGATCGACATTTGCGCTAAAAAAGGTTCCTACGAGCGCCTCAACCAGAGTATTATCGATGTCAGCAAACAACTCCTGGAGAACAAGTTCGCTGAAGTTCACTTCGTCAACGCCTTTGAGGACTTCAAGGGGATTCCGGACAAGCAGGAGTTGATCCGTGAATATGGCATTGAGAGTGACAAGATTCATATCAAGATGGGTAAACCTGAGAAGGTTATTGTGAAGTGCGCTAAAAAACTGGATGTAAGCCTGGTTGTGGTGGGCAACTCCGCCCGATCCGGCCTGCCCGCGGCGCTGCACGGCAATACCGTGGAGAAGGTGCTGGATAAACTGAAGTGTGACGTTTTATCCATGCCGTGAGCCACAACTTTCTCGCTGCCCACTACTACTACTGCTACCACTACCACTACAGGATTATGAGTGCTTAACATCGATGACAACCGCATCGCCATGACGATTACTCCCCTGCTGCGGCTGGCATTTCGGCCACTGTTTCTGGGGGGGACGCTATTCTCTGTGATCGCCATGGGTTGGTGGGCGTATTTTTGGCTCAACCCGGTGGCCTGGGCGCCTTATGGTGGGCCTGTGTGGTGGCACGGCCATGAAATGCTGTTTGGCTTTGGCAGCGCCATCGTTGTGGGCTTTTTGCTCACCGCTGTGCAGGCCTGGACCGGGGTTATGGGCATACGGGGCAAACCGCTGGGGGTACTTGCCGTCTGTTGGTTGCTGGGGCGCCTGTTGTTGGCACTTGGTTCGTCCCTGCCCACCTGGTTACTGGTTGCTACAGACCTGTCGTTCCTGTTTTTTGCGGCTGTGGCAATGGCATACCCTGTGTTAAAAGTGAAACAGTGGCGCAATCTGATATTTGTTCCCATGCTGTTTGTGCTGG
>QNFS01000068.1 GCA_003646415.1 Gammaproteobacteria bacterium | reverse complement strand
GCAGTGAGTTATCACTGTTGCCACGGATTACAGGGGCGAATTGTGGGGAGAATGGCGGTAAGGGCGGAGTTACAGTGAGAATAATTCGGGGAATCTATGTTTCTAATCGGTATAATTGCAGCGGTCAAAAAAAGTACATGGAGGAATTCAGGATGACAGGCAGGCACAGTTTCATTCTGGCGGTATTATTGGTTATCGCTAACCCTGGCAGCGCCGACGAATTGCTGATGAAAAATGGCTCCCGCCTGGTGGGGACGCTGGTCAGCGCCAGTGACGGCAGCGTCATCTTTGACACACCTTATGCCGGAGAGCTCACTATTGAGCGCGGCACCATAGAAACCATCATCACCGAAGAGAAGGTGACTCTGCTGATGCAGGATGGGTTGATTTTTCGTGACAAGCTCATTGTAGCCCAGGACGATACACTGACTGTTCTTGGTGACGACCAGGTGCCGATCCAGTTTGCGGCCGCTGATATAAATCAGTTGAATCCAGAGCCCTGGAGGTTGGGCGAGGGCTATAAATGGTTTGGGGACATCAATACAGCGCTGGAGTCGGAGCGCGGCAACACCGATACCGACGAGCTCGATATTGACTTTGAGAGTATCTGGCGCAGCCTTGAAGACCGCTACACGATAAGAGGTTCCTGGGAACTCGATAAAACTGATAGTGAGAAAAAGAAAGATCAAAGGAAGCTTCGCACCAAGTATGACCGGTTCCGGGTAGACAACCCCGACGAATACTATGGTATCCAGGCGGCATTTGAGCACGATAAATTTGCCGACCTCGATTTACGTACTATTGTGGGCCCCTATATTGGCCGTCAATTCTTCGAAACAGTCCTGTTGACCATGCACGGCGAAGTGGGCATTGTTTATGTGGATGAGCAGTTTGACGAAGCCGAGGATGACGACTATTGGGGATCCAGCTGGGAACTGCGTTTGAGCAGTGCAATTATCCCCAAAACAGAGCTGTATTTGCACTCGGACGGTCTGGTGGACTATAGCGACGTTGATAGTGTGGTTGCCAACACCACCATCGGTATAGGTTTTCCTCTCCTATACGGTTTCAAGGTCGCGGCCGAGGCCAAGTATGAGTACGATGGCGGCGCGGTCGAGGGCGTCGATGATACGGATGAAACCTACAATCTCAAAGTGGGGTACAGCTGGTAAAAACTGGCGAATAAAAAAGCCGTCCTCCACTGGCTAATAAGCAGAGCCGCTATTGTTTGACATTGTCACGGATAATGCGCTGTTTCTGGCGGCCCCAGTCCCGTTCTTTTTCTGTGTCGCGCTTGTCGTGGGATTTCTTGCCCGTGGCCAGGGCAATCCGGGCTTTTATCAGGTGTCCTTTCCAGTAGAGTTGGGTGCATACACAGGTCTGGCCTTTTTGCGCGGTGGCCACCAGTATCCTGGCCAGTTCTTTTTTGTGCAGGAGCAGCTTGCGTGTCCGTGTAGGGTCGGTGACGAAATGGGTAGAGGCGGTATCCAGCGGGACGATTTGCGCTCCCAACAGCCAGGCCTCGCCATTCTTCATCAAAACATAGGAGTCCGCCAGGTCGGCTTTGCCCATGCGCAGGCTCTTCACTTCCCAGCCGGACAGAACCAGGCCCGCCTCGAAGGTATCCAGAAGTTGATAATCAAAGCTGGCCCGCTTGTTCCGGGCGATAACATTGCTGGGTTTTTTGGGTTTCTTTTTTGCCATGGCGCGCATTATACCGGGTACGCAATGAAGGGGTACCAGGAGTGAAATGTGAATCTTTCCCTTTTCACTCCTGTTTGAGTGCGGCACTCTAAGCGAATGAGTGAACACAATACAATCAGCGTGGAAGTGGCCTATGCCCTGCCGCATAAGCAGGCCATTGTTGAGGTGCAGGTTGCTGTGGGTACCACCGCGTTGGAAGCTGCACGACAGTCCGGTATCGCCGACAAGTTTGATGGTATAGACCTGGATAATGCCAAACTCGGCATATTCAGCAAACTGGTTTCCCCCGGGCAGGTGCTGCGGGAGGGGGACAGGGTTGAGATTTATCGCCCTCTTATTGCTGACCCCAAGGAAGTACGCAAGGCCAGGGCGGCGCGCGCAAAGGAGCGATGGGCGCAGAATAAGGCCGGTTAGCCCGCTGTTTCTCCACCTTGCTTGGCCGGTTCCTCCTCCTTGGGTTCTTCTTCAACGGTGCTCTGGGTCTCTTGAGTGCCCTGGTCGCTCCAGGCGGGAGGTAGATAGTCGCCTTCGACACTCTGCAGTGAGTCGCCTTCAAATACTACCGTCACCCGGGCTTCGCTCAGCACATTGCGGCCATTGCGTTTGACGTAGGGGTAGTCCCAGCGGTTCTGGTTGAAAGTGTCTTCAACCAGGGGGGTACCCATGATGAACCTCACCTGGCGACGACTCATCCCCGGTTTAAGTTGGTCGGCCATCTCCTGATCGATGATATTTCCCTGCTCGACATTGATCTTGTACACGCCGGGGAAACCGACGAAGCCGCAGGCGCCGAGACAGGCGCTGAGACAGATGATTGCCAGGGAGGTCCAGAGGGTCCGCATGGGGTAAAACTTCCACTTCTGCTACTGGGATGGCATCATACATCTACTGGGCAGTACAGAGAACCCCCTGAACCATGGCTGAACAAAACCAGGAACTGCGCAAGGCGGGTTTGAAGGTCACTCTGCCGCGCGTCAAAATCCTGCAAATATTGGAAACTTCCGAACTGGGACATCAGCACCTGGGTGCGGAGGATGTTTATCGCGCCCTGCGGGATGCGGGGGAAGACGTCGGTCTGGCCACAGTTTACCGGGTGCTCACCCAGTTCGAGGCCGCCGGCCTGGTGACCCGACACCATTTCGAAACCGGCCACTCGGTATTTGAGCTGGCCAAGGACGAGCATCACGACCATATGGTATGTATGTCCTCTGGCGATGTCGTGGAATTTACTGATTCAATTATCGAGCAGCGCCAGCGGCAGATCGCCGCCGATCACGGCTACGAACTGGTGGATCACTCATTGGTCCTGTACGTTCGCAAAAAGGAAGACTAGGTCTCGAGCATCTCCCGGGCGTGGGCCAGGGTCTGTTTGGTAATCTTGACCCCCCCCAGCATACGGGCGATTTCCTGGACCTTACCCTCGTCCTGTAGCCTGCTCAGGCAGGTTTCTACTGAGGTGTTATCGCTAATTTTGGTGACTTGCAGGTGTTGGTGGCCCTGGGCGGCCACCTGTGGCAAATGGGTCACGCACAATACCTGGGCCCGGTCCGACAGGGTGCGCAGGAGTTTGCCCACCACCTCGGCCACGGCGCCGCCGATGCCTACATCCACCTCGTCAAACACCATGCTGGGCACTGTGCCGGTACTGGCTGTAACCACCTGAATGGCCAGGCTGATGCGGGACAACTCGCCGCCGGAGGCGATTTTGCCCAGGGCCTGGGTGGGGGTGCCGGGGTTGGTGCTGATCAAAAATTCGATGTCTTCAGTGCCGTGGGGGTGAGGGTCAGCAGATTCCCGGGGGGACAGGGCGATCTCCAGTTGGCACTGGTCCATGGCCAGGGTAGCGAGGATTTTGGAGGTATTTTTTAGCAGCTTTTTAGCGGCACCGCGGCGCTGTCTACCCAGCCTGGCTGCCGCTACAGTATAGTTCTGCGCCAGACTGGACATGTCCTGTTCCAGTTGTGTGATCCGCTGGCCACCATCTGCCAGGCCTTGCAGTTCACTCTTCAGCCCTCGATGCAGGGCGCCTACTTCCTCGGGTAACACCCGGTGCTTACGGGCCACGTCATAGATGTCTTCCAGGCGGCGTTGCACCTCATCCAGGCGCTGTGGGTTGATCTCCACGCTGTCGATATGGTGCTGTATTTCTCCGCGCGCCTCGCACAATTGTATAGCGGCAGAGTCGAGCAGGTCTCGGGCGTTGGCGGCGGCCTCGGTGATATGAGCATCTGTGCTGATCAATTGCAGCGTGTGGCGGGTTCCGCTTTCCTGAGTTTCGCATAGCTCCAGCGCCTCGTGTGCCCCCTGCAGGATATGCTCGGCATTGGCCAGTAGCTTCTGTTCCTGCTCCAGTTTGGCCAACTCGTCTTGTTGCAGATCCAGTTCATCGAGTTCCTGCACCTGGTAGGCAAGTAGTTGGCCGCGGGCGGTTTGTTCATCCCGGGCACTGTTCAGCAGCTCCAGTTCGCGCTTGCAGCGCAACCAGTCCGAGGCGGTTTGCTCTAACTGCCGGGTCAGTGGCAGGTGGCCGGCGTAGGCATCCAGTAGTTGGCGCTGGACGGGTTTGCGCAGCAGTGATTGGTGGGCGTGCTGGCTGTGGATGTCGATTAGCATCTCGCCCAGCTCTGCGCAGTCCTGCAGGGTGGATGCGCTGCCGTTGATATAGGCCCGGCTGCGCCCCTCGGTAGTGATCACCCGGCGCAGCAGGCATTCATCACCAGTGTAGAGGTCGCGGCCCCGTAGCCAGGCCAGTGCCGCGGGAATAACGCTGACGTCGAAGCTGGCGATAATTTCGGCTCGATCGCAACCGTGACGTACCGCTTTGGGGTCCGCCCGGTCCCCCAGGCACAGTCCCAGGCCATCCAGCATGATGGATTTTCCAGCGCCGGTTTCACCGGTGATCACCGTCATACCCCCGGTGAACTCCATTTCCAGGGTGGAGACGATGGTGTAGTTACTGATGCTGATATGGGTGAGCATGTTATGCCATCTTGAGGTTTCTTTATTTATACCCCAGATGGCGTGTGGCATAAACACCTCCTTCGATCGGGGAGTATCTTTGTTCTCCCCCTTTGTAAATCGCAGCGGTTGTGATAAAACCATACGAACAATGGTATTGGCTGGTATTTATGGCTACAGGGGAAATTTCGGAGCGCGCCAGGGTCCTGTTAAAGACACTGGTGGAACGCCATATCAGGGATGGACAGCCTGTGGGTTCCAGTACGCTGCTGAAGGAGGCGGGACTGCCGGTCAGCGCAGCTACCATCCGCAACGTGATGTCTGATCTGGAGGAGCAGGGCTATCTCCATTCGCCTCATACCTCGGCGGGTCGGGTGCCCACCGCTATGGGTTATCGTCTCTTCGTGGACTCAATGCTGCAGATCAGGCCCCTGGAAGATGAGGCCGTATCGACACTGCGCGCCGAGTTGAACCCGGACAAGTCCTCCACAGAGTTGGTGAAGTCAGCTTCCCACCTGTTGTCGAATATCACCGCCCAGGCCGGGCTGGTCACCGTGCCCCGGCCGGAGGCCAATCAGTTGCGGCAGGTGGAATTTTTGCCGTTGTCCGGTGACAGGGTGCTGGTCATTCTGGTGATCAATGAGCGAGAGGTGCAAAACAGGATTATCCATACCCAGCGACCCTTCACGGAAGTGCAGTTGCGTGAAGCCGCAGCCATGGTCAACCAGCGTTTTGCCGGGCGCCCCCTGCACCTGGTGCAAGAGCGAATTCTCAGTGAAATGCAGGAGGCCCGCAGCCAGATCGACAATTACCTGCAGGCCGCCCTGGATCTCGCCAGCCAGGCGCTGGACCCGCAGCAGAGCGAGGATAAATATGTGATGGCGGGTGAGTCGCGTTTGCTGGACAACGCCACCGCCGAGGAAATGCTCAAATTGCGGGAGTTGTTTGACTCGTTTGAGCAAAAAAAGGACCTGCTGCACTTGCTGGAGCGTTGCACCCGGGCCGAAGGCGTCCAGATATTTATCGGGGAGGAGGCCGGCTATGAGGTTTTCGGCGACTACAGCGTGGTGACAGCGCCTTATTTCGATGGCTCCCGAACCCTTGGCGTGCTGGGGGTGATAGGGCCTACCCGTATGGCTTATGAGCGCGTTATACCCATTGTCGATATCACCGCCAGGATGCTCAGCTCCGCTCTTGCCAGTTGACTTGGGTAAATACCTTTCACGCCAGTAATGGCACGGGTTTCAAGCTTCCCAATTTCCTGTAGAGCAAACCTTGAAATAGACTCGGGCGGCCCCATATCGGTTGCTAATCGGAAAATAAATGGAGTGTTGGTGTGGCCGAACAGGACCAGGAACAGCCCGAGGCCGAAGTGCAGGGCGAGCAAGTACAATCCCAGGCGGAAGCCGCTGATTCGGTAGCCGAATCCGGCGTAAGTGAAGGTGGCGGCGAGGAGGGAGAGAGCCCCTCCGGGGAGTTGTCTCTGGAGGAGATGGTGGCACAGCTGCAGGAAGATGTGGCGGAGGCCAAAGATGCGGCCGTGCGAGCCCAGGCCGACGCCCAGAATATACAGCGCCGGGCGGAGCAGGACGTGGAAAAGGCCCGTAAATTTGCTCTGGAGCGCTTCTGTAGTGAGCTGTTGCCGGTGGCGGATAACCTGGAGCGCGCCCTGGAGGCGGCAGCGATAGCAGCGATAGATGACGAGATCGTCAAGCCGATTGCCGAGGGGGTGGAGCTGACGCTTAAGAGCTTCCGGGACGCCATGAAGAAATTCAATATCGAGGTGGTGGATCCCCAGGGTGAGCCTTTCGACCCGCAACTGCACCAGGCCATGAGCATGGTGGAGAACAACGAGATGGAGCCCAATACCGTGATCGCGGTAATGCAGAAGGGCTATACCCTCAATGGCCGCCTGGTGCGCCCGGCCATGGTCATGGTCAGCAAAGCGGCTGGTTAGGGCTTTTCGGGGTCAGATCCCTTTCATAGCACTTGAAATTCGCCTATTAGGGCCAATATACAGAACAACATGAAATAACGGTGGGCCGGCCCCGCCAAACAGACAAGCAAGCAAACTGGAGATAAACAATGGGCAAGATTATTGGAATTGACCTGGGTACTACCAACTCCTGTGTATCGGTGTTGGATGGCGGCAAGCCGCGGGTAATCGAGAATGCGGAAGGTGATCGTACCACGCCTTCTATCGTCGGCTATACCGACGAGGGTGAGATCCTGGTAGGCCAGGCCGCCAAGCGCCAGGCGGTAACCAACCCGAAGAATACCGTTTACGCAGTGAAACGCTTGATCGGGCGTAAGTTCAAGGATGATGTGGTGCAAAAGGACATCAAAATGGTTCCCTTTGGCATCGTCGCGGCCGACAACGGTGATGCCTGGGTAGAGGCCAAGGACGAGAAGATGGCACCGCCCCAGGTGTCCGCTGAAATCCTGCGTAAGATGAAAAAGACCGCCGAGGAGTTCCTGGGCGAGCCGGTGACAGAAGCGGTTATCACCGTGCCGGCCTACTTCAACGACTCCCAGCGTCAGGCTACCAAGGACGCAGGCAAGATCGCCGGCCTGGATGTCAAGCGTATTATCAATGAGCCCACCGCGGCAGCGCTGGCCTATGGCATGGACAAGGCCAAGGGCGACCACACCGTAGCGGTATACGACCTCGGTGGCGGTACCTTCGATATCTCCATCATCGAGATTGCAGAAGTGGATGGCGAGCACCAATTTGAAGTGTTGTCCACCAATGGCGACACCTTCCTGGGCGGTGAAGATTTCGACATGCGCCTGATAGAGTATCTCTCGGGCGAGTTCAAGAAAGAGAGTGGTATTGACCTGCACAACGATCCGCTGGCCCTGCAGCGCCTGAAGGAAGCTGCCGAGAAGGCCAAGATCGAACTGTCCAGCGCGCAGCAGACCGAGGTGAACCTGCCCTACATCACTGCCGATGCCTCCGGGCCCAAGCACCTGGTGGTGAAGCTGTCTCGCGCCAAGCTGGAGTCCCTGGTGGAAGACCTGGTAAACCAGTCCATGGGGCCGGTGAAGACCGCCATGAAGGATGCGGGACTGAGCCCCAGTGAAATCGATGATGTGATTCTGGTCGGTGGCCAGACCCGTATGCCGATGGTGCAAAAGGTTGTGGCTGATCATTTCGGCAAAGAGCCGCGCAAGGATGTCAATCCGGACGAAGCGGTGGCCATGGGCGCCTCTATCCAGGGTGGCGTACTGGCCGGCGACGTGAAAGACGTACTGCTGCTGGACGTGACCCCGCTGACCCTGGGTATTGAGACCATGGGTGGCGTGGCTACATCGCTGATCGAGAAGAACACGACGATTCCCACCAAGAAGTCGCAAATCTTCTCTACCGCGGACGACAACCAGAGCGCTGTGACCATTCACGTGGTGCAGGGTGAGCGCAAGCAGGCTACCGGAAACAAGTCACTGGGTCGCTTTGACCTGGCGGATATTCCGCCCGCGCCCCGCGGCATGCCCCAGATCGAGGTGACTTTCGATCTGGACGCCAACGGTATCCTGCATGTGTCTGCCAAAGACAAGGCAACCGGCAAGGAACAGTCAATTCGCATCACCGCTTCGGGTGGACTAAGCGATAAAGATATCGAAAATATGGTTGCCGATGCTGAGGCCAACGCCGAGACCGATGCCAAGTTCGAGGAACTGATTGCCTCGCGCAACACCTGCGACGGCCTGGTTCACGCAGCGAAGAAGACCGTCGAAGAAGCCGCTGAGCACGCCAGTGACGAAGAGAAGGCAGCCATCGAAGCGGCTATCTCCGAGGCGGGAGAGGCGCTCAAGGCTGACGACAAGGAAGCAATCGACGCGGCGGCCACCAAGCTGACCGAAGCAACCGGCCCTGTGGCGCAGAAGATGTATGAGGCCCAGGCAGCCGCAGCCGAAGGTGAGGCTGCCGGCGCCGGTGCCGAGCAGGCTGAACCCGCGGGTGACGATGTGGTCGATGCGGAGTTCGAGGAAGTGAAGGACGACAACAAGTAGGCGTTAGCGCGCTTCGATAGCGGGACGGACTTCAGGTTCCTCCCGCTAAATGACCAAGACAACGCGGGACATGAGTGCCCGCGTAGTCGTTTCAGAACGAGTGGGAGGATGACCTCCCCATAAAAGCTGCAAAGGTTTATGTCAAAACGTGATTATTACGACGTTCTAGGCGTCGACAAGAGTGCCGGCGAAAGGGAAGTCAAGAAGGCTTACCGTCGGGTGGCGATGAAATACCACCCGGACCGCAATCCGGATGATCCCGGTGCCGACGACAAGTTCAAGGAAGCCACTGAGGCCTACGATGTCCTGATGGACAGCACAAAGCGCGCGGCCTATGACCAGTATGGCCATGCGGGAGTCGACCCCAATATGGGCGGTGGCAGCAACTTCAGCGACATCTTTGGCGATGTTTTTGGCGATATATTCGGTGGGGGTGGTGGCGGCCGCGGTGGCCGAGGTGGACCACAGCGTGGCGCCGATCTGCGTTATACGCTGGATGTTTCCCTGGAAAATGCGGTCAAGGGCGCCACGGTAGAGATTCGCGTTCCCAGTCTGAGCAGTTGTGAGAGCTGTGATGGTTCTGGCGCCAAAAAGGGCAGCTCGGCCGCCACTTGTGGCACCTGTGGTGGTGCGGGCCAGGTGCGTATGCAGCAGGGCGTCTTCCAGGTGCAGCAGACCTGTCCCACCTGTCGCGGGCGTGGCAAGACCATTACCGACCCCTGTGGCGCATGCCGTGGTCAGGGCCGGGTAGAGAAGACCAAGACGCTCTCGGTCAAGGTGCCGCCGGGTGTCGATACCGGTGATCGCATTCGCCTGTCTGGCGAAGGTGAGGCGGGGCCGGAAGGTGGTCCTTCCGGGGATCTGTTCGTGCAGATGTCGGTCAAGCAGCATGCTATTTTTGAACGCGATGGCAAGAACCTGTACTGTGAAGTGCCTATTACGTTTGTAGAAGCTGCCCTGGGCGGTGAATTGGAAGTGCCGACGCTGGACGGCCGCATTAAACTCAAGATTCCGCCCGAGACACAGACCGGTAAGTTATTTCGCCTGCGCGGTAAGGGTGTGAAGCCAGTGCGTGGTGGCAGTGTTGGTGACTTGCTGTGCCGGACAGTGGTGGAGACCCCGGTAAAGCTGAACAAAGAGCAGAAAGCAATGCTGGAGCAGTTTCAGAAGAGCCTGGGAGAGAGTAGTCATGCCCAGTCTCCTCGTCAGACCAGCTGGTTGGACGGTGTAAAGAACTTTTTTGACGATATGAAAACATGACAACACGAATCGGTATTACCGGTGCCGCCGGTCGCATGGGGCGCATCCTGACCGGGGCCATTGGCCTGGCGGTCGATCAACTGCAGCTCACAGGCGCAATCGAACGGCCGGAGAGTAGCTTGCTGGGTGTGGATTCCGGCGAACTTGCCGGGCAGGGTAAAAACGGCGTTCCGGTAGTGGGCTCCCTGGAGCAAGTCATTGATGAGATCGACGTGTTGATCGACTTCACAGTGCCTGGTGCAACCATGGCCAATGTGGCGTTATGCGCCGAGCACGGTGTGGCAATGGTGATCGGTACCACAGGGTTTACCCCGCAGCAGCAGGGCGCAATCGAGCAGGCTGCGGGCAAGATGCCTGTATGCAAGGCCACCAATTTCAGTACCGGCGTTAATGTGTGTTTTCAATTGCTGGATATGGCTGCCCGGGTTCTGGGTGATGACGTGGATATCGAGATATACGAGGCACATCACCGTCATAAAATCGACGCACCCTCAGGTACCGCCCTGAGCATGGGCGAGGTGGTGGCCAACGCACTGGGCCGCGATCTGCAGAAAGTCGCCGTGTATGGACGTGAAGGACAGACCGGCGCGCGTGAACGTGAAACCATTGGCTTTGCCACTGTGCGGGCCGGCGATATTGTCGGTGATCATACCGTGACTTTTGCCGCGGAAGGTGAACGGGTAGAAATTACCCACAAGGCTTCCAGCAGGATGTCTTTCGCTCGTGGTGCTGTGCGTGCGGCGGGTTGGCTGGCCGGACAGGACGCGGGCTTGTATGACATGCGTGATGTACTCGGATTTAACAAGGCCGACTAGCTTGGGGGAGAATGCTGTGAGCGATTTTATAGTCAATATCGATGAGAGCAATGCGGCTCAGCTATTGATCGAGGAGTCGCATAAGCGTCCCGTGGTGGTCGACTTCTGGGCGGACTGGTGTGAGCCCTGCAAGGTGTTGATGCCGTTGCTGGAAAAGATCGCCAACGAATACCAGGGCGCATTCCTGTTGGCCAAGGTCAATGCCGATGAACAGCAGGCGATCTCCCAGCAGTTCGGTGTGCGTAGCCTGCCAACGGTAATGGTGATCCAGAACGGGCAGCCGGTAGATGGCTTTACCGGCGCGCAGCCTGAGGCACAGGTGCGGGAAATGCTGGGGAAATACCTGCCCAAGCCCTGGGACGGGTTGTTGCAGTTGGCCCAGGAAGCGATAGAGCAGAAAAACTTTGCTCAGGCCCTGACGCCACTGCGCCAGGCCTGGGAGGATTCCGGGCGACTCTATGAGATTACCGTAGCTTACGTAAACGCGTTGATCGAGTGCCTGCGCCTGGATGAAGCCGAAACTATACTGGACGGCGTCCGTATGGCAGACCAGGATGCCGCCTATGAACAGCTGCGCGCCCAGTTGGAGATCAAGCGCGAGGCGGCCAAGTCTCCGGAAATTGAGGCACTTGAACAGCAGTTGGCGGCCAACCCGGACGACCTGGACGTGCAGTACCAGTTAGCGGTGCAGTTCACCGACGGCGGACAGTTCAAGGATGCGATGGAGAATTTTATCGCCATTCTGTGTAAGGACCTGGAACATGGCGACGGAGCCACAAAAAAGCTGTTGTTAGACACCATTGCCAGCCTTGGCAAAGGAGACCCCCTGGCGGTACAGTACCAGCGTAAGTTGTACAGCCTGCTGTACTAACTTCGTACTGTTTTAACAACTGTCGGGCTGATGCCTGGCATTATGTTCACACGCGATAAGAGGTAGCACTGTGGATATATCATTTGCACCGGAGGATCTCTCCTTCCGCGATGAGGTGCGCGCACTTTATGTGCAGGCCTACGATGAAGAATTACAGGGTCGACTGAACTCCGGTGAGCTGGTAATTTACACTTTTGGCACGCACGAGCAGAAAGAGCGTTTCCGGATGCACACTAACTAACAGATCATTATAAATCAGGCCATAAACGCCTGGCCGCTACTGGAGAACAACTATGAAATTAGGCTTTATACTGAGCTATTCCGGCAAGCAAATTCATATACCTATGGACCTGATAAAACAGGCTGAATCCATGGGTTACGATTCCGTGTGGACCGCCGAGGCCTATGGCAGTGATGCCGTAACCCCGGCTGCCTGGGTATTGTCCCAGACCGAGAAAATCAAGGTGGGCACCGCCATCATGCAAATGCCGGCACGCACACCGGCGATGTGCGCCATGACGTCCATGTCCTTGCAGCAATTGTCTGGCGGACGGTTTATCGCCGGCCTGGGCGCCTCGGGTCCGCAGGTAGTTGAAGGCTGGCACGGTGTGCCCTACGGTAAGCCGGTAACCCGAACAAGGGAATATATCCAGATAATGCGTAAGATTATGGAGCGCGAAGCCCCGGTGGAGTTTGATGGCCAGATGTATCAGCTGCCCAACACGGGCGAGGGAACCACTGGTTTGGGTAAACCGCTGAAATCGATTCTGGGTGCCTGCCCCAATCTTCCCATCTATACCGCGTCCATTACCCCGGCGGGTTTACGCTGTGCCGGCGAAGTGGCGGATGGAGTATTCCCGGTGTGGATGGACCCCAATAAATACGACATTCTGGGTGAGCATCTGGAAGCG
>QNFS01000067.1 GCA_003646415.1 Gammaproteobacteria bacterium | reverse complement strand
TTCCTCAGGGGTGGAAAACATGGGCGACAAGTCGATATCAAAGCCCACGTCCGCAAAAGCCGTGGCCACCACCTTGGCGCCCCGGTCGTGACCGTCCTGGCCCATCTTGCACACCAGCATACGCGGGCGTCGGCCGTGCCGCTCCACGAAAGAGTCGATATCCGCGGTAATCGCCTGCCAGTTCTCGTCTTCCCGGAAAGCAGAGCCGTACACACCTGACACGGTTTGAGCCTGGGCGTTAAAACGTCCGAATTCACGTTCCATGGCGAAAGATATCTCCCCTACAGTGGCCCGGCGTCGGGTCGCCTCGACAGACAAGGCCAGCAGGTTACCCTCACCACTCACTGCCGATTGGTAAATTTCTTCCAGTATAGCCTCTACCGCCGCCTCGTCGCGGCTGTCGCGCATACTGGCCAGGCGCGCCAGTTGTGCCTCGCGCACCGCCTGGTTATCGATCTCGAGGATATCCACTTCATCCTGATCTTCACTGGTGTATTTGTTGACGCCCACAATGACATCGTCGCCGCGATCAATGCGTGCCTGTTTCCTGGCGGCCGCCTCCTCGATGCGCAACTTGGGCATGCCGGTCTCAATGGCTTTGGCCATGCCGCCCGCTTCCTCGACTTCCTCGATCAATTCCCAGGCCGTGTCAGCGATATCCTGAGTCAGGTTCTCCATCAGGTAGGAGCCGCCCCAGGGATCCACCACTTTGGTGATGCCGGTTTCTTCCTGGATGATAAGCTGGGTGTTGCGGGCCACACGCGCGGAGAACTCCGTCGGCAGCGCAATAGCCTCGTCCAGCGCGTTGGTGTGCAGGGACTGTGTGCCGCCAAATACCGCCGCCATCGCCTCGATAGTAGTGCGCACCACGTTGTTGTACGGATCCTGCTCAGTGAGGGACCAGCCTGACGTCTGGCTGTGAGTCCGCAGCATGGAACTCTTGGGGTTTTGCGGATTGAACTCAGCCACGATACGCGCCCACAACAGACGCGCTGCACGCAGCTTGGCGATCTCCATGTAGAAGTTCATGCCTATGCCCCAGAAGAAGGACAGGCGCGGAGCGAAATCGTCTATGCCCAGGCCGGCCGCGATTGCGGTGCGAATATATTCCTTGCCATCGGCCAGGGTGTAGGCCAGTTCCAGCGCCGCGTTGGCCCCCGCTTCCTGGATGTGGTAGCCGGAGATTGAAATCGTATTGAAGCGCGGCATATTGCCAGAGCAATAGGCGATGATATCGCCGATAATCTTCATGCTGGGCACAGGCGGATAGATATAGGTATTGCGCACCATAAATTCTTTCAGGATATCGTTCTGAATGGTGCCGGTCAGTTGCTCCTGGGCGACCCCCTGCTCTTCCGCCGCCACGATATAACCTGCCAGTATCGGCAGTACCGCACCGTTCATGGTCATCGACACGGACACCTTGTCCAGGGGGATACTGTCGAACAGGATTTTCATATCCTCCACTGAGTCGATAGCCACACCAGCCTTGCCCACATCGCCCGTTACCCGCGGGTGGTCCGAGTCGTAGCCCCGATGAGTGGCCAGATCGAAAGCGACGGAAATACCCTGCCCACCAGCGGCCAGTGCCTTGCGGTAAAAGGCATTGGATGCCTCCGCAGTAGAAAAGCCGGCGTACTGGCGGATGGTCCAGGGACGTCCGGCGTACATGGTCGACTGGGGGCCGCGCAGATAGGGAGATATTCCCGGCATGGTATCGGTGTATTGCAGGTTTTCCATGTCCGCCGCGGTGTATAGCGGCCTGACCTCAATACCTTCCGCGGTCTGCCAGGCCAGCGTATCCGGGCTCACACCCTTCAACTGTTTGGTGGCGAGCTCCCGCCAACTGGCGGGTGTCGCGGTGGCCTTGTCGTAAATTCTGTCACTCATGGGCAAAACCTCAATGGTCTTCAGCGGGTTGGTTAATCTCTATAAGTACGCCATCACAGCTTTTGGGGTGAATAAAGATGACCTTGGATCCGTGAGCACCGGGGGTAGGTGCATCTGCGAGAAACTGGTAACCCTTTTCCCTTAACCTTGCGACATCTTCCTCGATATTGTCCGAGCGGAAACACAGGTGATGCAAGCCCCCACCCTTCTTTTCCAGATACGTGGCAATAGGGCCTTCACCATTGAGCGGGTAGACCAGCTCAATATTGGTGGGCGGCAACGGCAGAAAGGCAGCAGTGGTCCTGGCCTCCGTCACATCTTCGCGCCCCCCCATGGGCAGCTCGAAGTCTTCAACAAAACGTTTAATGGCTTTTTCAAGATCCGGGACTGCGATCGCAATATGATCCAGGGCTGTAATCATTTTTGGTCCTCTTTATAACTGCTGCAGGAATTGACCGGTGACTTTCACACGCCGCGCGGCGATATCTTTGGGGGATTCCTCGATAACTATTTCATCGGGCGTGATCTTGAATATCGCCTGTCCCTTGCTGATGATGGTGCCGTCGGTATCTACCAGCACCTTGTCGATAGTGCCGGAAAACGGCGCGTAGACCTTATTGAACATCTTCATGACTTCTACGATAAACAGGGGGTCACCCGCATTGAAGTGACCTCCCTCGCTGACGTAAACCTCATGCTCCGGTGTCTCACGAGAGTAGAACATACCGCCACTTTCAGAGAGGATTTCATCGGACTTGGCAACTGGCGGTGGCACCAGCACTTTCGCCATGGCTTCCTGCAGCTCCTCATTCATGAGGTACTCCGGGATATGAATAGTCAGGTCGGTATTTACCGTCAGCTTATAGAATCCTGTGGCCTCTGCGACGCTGGGCAGGATCGCGACAATATCCGCACCCGCCTGAAACCCCAGATGCGCACTGCGCACCTCATCCCACAACGCCGCTTCGAAGCCCTCGGGCGCCTCGTCGGCATCCAGCATAGAGCAAAGCTCCACCCAGTCCTGGGCGGACACACGGTTATTGAGCTCATTATAGAATGCCAGAGCCTGCTGCAGGATGTCATTGTCATGATCCCAGATCATGGCCGCCGCGGGCGGCTTATCGCCCTCGACCAAATCCATATAGAGGAAGTGGTAGGTGTCCGCCAGCAGCTCCAGCGGATTCTCATTCCAGCAGATCTTGCCATCGATCACGGTATAACAGTCCCGATTGGTGCTGAGCCAGCCGCTAAGCATATGGGGTTCGGCCAACAACATATGCAACGGGCGCAGCAGCAGGGATTCTTTTTGCTGCAGGGTCTGGGCCAGGGCCTTTTGCCCCTCGCCCTCTCCGTCACCCTCGACCCTGGCAAGTGCGGCTTTGCTGATTTGTTTGTAGGCAAGGTTCAGGTCCAGGTTGTTGGCCTGTTGCTTGAGTTCGCCTACAGCGGTCAGGTAGGGCACGATAAATCGCGTGGTCGGCCTGGCGTTGATATTTTGCCCGATAAACCAGTTCACCAGGCCGTAATGAAACTCCCGGTTGGTGGCCAGGTCCAGGCCGCGCATACGCGTCTGGCGAATCGTCTCCGCCATCTGCTGATAGGCGTCCAGCCGGGTATCACCCACCGTCAACAGCAATGCGATGTTTGAATCGTAGGCGCCCGCCAGTGTGTACTTCATAAACACGTCGGTATCGGGGTTGTGCAGACTGATACCCTGGTCGTCGCGGATCTCTCCCTCTGTGGCGTCACTCCAGGATTCGATCACACCGCCGGCGTGAGGCTGCAGTGCCTGGTTAGTGGCGTTCAATCGCGCTTCGACACTGTCATTATTGCGTACCAGGCGTTCCGGCCTGGGCAGTTTTTCCGCGTGAGTCGCCAGCAGCACCATGGCCTCCACCAGGGATTGGACAATGAAAAAATCATCGGGATTGTCCGGGTTGCTGAACTTGAGCGAGTAACACAGCTCTGTGACCCGGTGTTCCACCTGGATGCGGGTGTTCATTTCCATAAAGAAGTGCTTGTCGCGATCGACGATACACTCGAAGGTGGAAACGGAGTCAAGACCCACGGCTTCGCCGAAGCGCTCCGCCTGATCCTCCATCGACTCCAGTGTCGCCAGATCCTGTTTGAGAACACGCGCCTCCTCCATCTGGCCACTGTCCCGGGCCTGCTCAATGGCCCGCTGCAGAGATTCGACGGTCACCGAGACTTCCAGCAGTTTTTGCTCGTGCATCTGCAGGGAGCAATCGCGGCCGCCCATGGACATGGACCACTGGCCGTTGCCAATCGACTGTATCTCCATGTGACGCGTGGTCTCGATATTCAGTTCGACCAGTACGTTTTTGTTGTCGCCAACGCCAGTGGTCTTCACCTCATTGAGGATTTCCCGCACCATTTCCGCGGTGCGCTCTCCTTCGCCGATACCGAGAATGCGCTGGCCCTTGCCACCACCACCGCTGATGGCCTTCAGGCGCACCCGGTTCTCGGGGTAGTCAGTGGTCATTTTAGCCACCGCTTCGGTGAGTGTTTCGCACAACTCATCCACGGTATACAGGTCAATGCCCTTGTTGTAGGAAGCGGCCAGAACCAGGTCGGCCTTGTCTTCCAGTGTCACGGCCTTGTCTTCCAGTGTCACGGCCTCGTCATCCAGACGGGCAACATCCACGGCCAGTTCGTGTTCTGCAACTAGCGCTTTCAGCGCCGCCGCATCGGGATGCTTCTTGAGCAGCGTGAGTGCCGTGCCGTTGTCTATGCCCGGTGTCACGGAGACACCGCATTTCAGGGCGGTGCGTTTCGCCTCATCCTTCAGGCCCGCATCGTGCACCGTGCGCGAGCAGGGTCCGATAAAGTTGAGTCCCGCCGCTTCCATGGCCGCCACCATGGTCTCGTCCTCCGCCATAAAACCGTAACCGGCGAAGATAGCGTTGTAATCGTTGTCCCTGGCGATACCGATGATCTGTGCGATACGCTGCTCGCGTTCTTCCTTGTTGGCCCCGCTGTAGTCCGGAACACGATGCACCCGCTCCGGGTCGGTAAGGGAGCGCAGCTCTGGAGCAATGGCGTTGCGGTAGACGATGGAATCTTTCTCAGACAACAATATCCCGAAGTGCTCGATGCCCATCTCGGCAAAGACATCCATCGCCTCTTTGCGAATCGGACCGCGGCAAATGATCAGCGGGCGTACATGGGTGCAATCGAACCGCCGCAACCATTCGGTGCCTGAGCGCCCCAGCCTGCGGTCGCGGTGGATAAGCGGATTATTCAGGTAATATTCGTTGGACACGCCTGTTTTCCTCTATTGGTGTATATTGCCGGGGGTTGCTCTAGTGGAACTCGCGCTGCACAGATTGCAGTGGTTTGGCCCGGTAGCGGCGTAGATAAAACGCCATATTCTCCGCCAATACCTGACGCAGGTCAGAGGGCATGACAATCTGGGATATGGAGCCGAGGCTCAGCGCCTCATTCGGGTTCATCAACTCCCGCTCATAGCGCTGGACTAGTAAGGCTTCCTCCGATTTAACCCAGTCGTTGACCAACTGTTCGGCGGCCTCGGCGGCCCGCTCCCCGGACAAGCCGGCCGCAATTTGCGCCTCAGTTTCCGCTTTTAACTTGGCGACTACTGAACCGCGAATTTTGCGCAACTCATCCTTATAAACATAGTCGACGCCCGCCGGCCCCATGACCGCCACCCGTGTGGTGGGTAGCGCCACCACAAAATCAGCGCCGACCGGAAAGCTGTTGAAAGCGGCGTAGGCGCCCCCGAAAGCATTGCGTACCAATACCAGGAAGCGCGGTGTGCGCAGGTCTACAATGGAGTCCAGCATGGCCCGGCCCGCCTGAACGATGCCGCCGCTCTCCTGCTCCTTGCCCGGCAGGAAGCCGGTGGTATCTTCAAGGAAAATGACCGGAATGTTGTACAGGTTACAGAAGCGAATAAAACGGGCGTTTTTGTAGGCCGCGGCGATATCCACCTGCCCAGAGGCCACCGATGAGTTATTGGCGACGAAGCCGATCACGTTGCCGCCCATACGACCCAGGGCGGTAACCGTGTTACGGGCCCGCTCCGACTGGACTTCCAGGTAGTCACCATGGTCACACAGTTGTTGTATCAGGATGGTGATATCGATGGGGGTATTAAAGCCGGTGGGAGAATTGAAGGCCTTTTTCAGCAGAATGTCGATATCCCATGTCTTGCGATTGACCGGGTCAGAGCTGGCCTGGTGCGGGGCCATCTCGCCATTGTTACTGGGAATGTAGTTGAGCAGTGCCCTTACCTTGCGCAGGGCCGCCACTTCGTCCTTGGTCACGAAATCCGTTACCCCGGACTGGCTGTGCACGCCGGGGCCACCGAGTTCATCCGGGGTCACATCCTCACCCAGAACGGTTTTCACCACGCCGGGGCCAGTCAGGCCGAAGAATGTCTCGTTGGGCTGAATCAGGAAGCTGCCCTGGCGCGGCAGGTAGGAGCCACCGCCGGCATTGAAGCCGAACATACACATGATACTGGGGACGATGCCGCTGATCTTGCGCAGGGCGGCGAAGGCCTCGGCGTAACCGTTCAACCCCCCTACTCCCGCCGGTATAAAAGCGCCGGCACTGTCGTTGATACCCACTACCGGAATGCCCTGCTTGGCCGCCAGTTCGAACAATCGGGCCAGCTTGGCGCCATTAGTGGCGTCCATGGAGCCGGCGCGGACGGTGAAATCATGCCCGTAGAGAGCCACATCGCGCCCGTTGATTTTCACCAGGGCTGTGACCAGCGAGGCGCCATCCAGGTTGGGGCCCCAGTTCTGATACAGAATGGTGGGCTCGCCGTCACTCAGGAAACGAATACGTTCCCAGATGGTCATGCGGTTTTTCTGGTGCTGGCGCTGGATATTTTTTACGCCCGCCGCCTGGTAAGGGCGTTGCTGTAGTTCCCAACCCGCTTTCATCGACTCTTCATACGGTCCGGGTGTGGAGGCGATCTCCCCCGGCACCCTGAATTCCTGCTCATCATTTTGAGCAAAGGGGTTGTTCAGTGATGCGATCAGATTGGTATTGGTCTTTGTCGTCATAGTCCTGGATCCAAACTTAGGCCCACAGGGCCATGGAGGGCTTACAATACCTTCTGCGAGGCATCCATGTTGCAAGTGTTGGCGGACAGGCTTACGATGCAAACCTGCCAGAAATTCGGCGACTCACATTAGTTCCATAGGCCTAAAAAGTCAATTCGTCTATTCAGTGTCAACTTTGAAAAGGTAGCGGTATTTTGCTTAAAACGGGTCCAAAGCAATGAGCAAAACAGTCCTCCTGGACGAGATCCCCTACTCTCCCGACAGCTGTGAGCTGTTTGAGCGAATCAGGGATCTGCCCCAGGCGGCCCTGCTGGACAGCAGTTACCCTCATGCCATGAGCGGACGTTACGACATCTTGACTGCCCAGCCCATAAGTACCGACCTGCCCGGCCTCGAGGCCGGGGCTACTGAGTCGGAGTGTCGAGAGTTTTTCAATCGCCTCGGACAATTTCACACAGAACACTACGCCGGCATCCAGCCCGCCTCCCAGGACATTCCCTTTTGCGGCGGCATTCTTGGCTATCTCGGCTACGACTGCGGTAACAGCCTGCACAGTATTGGATCACAGCGGCAAACACCATTTCCCCCGGTGCAGCTGTGCGCCTACGACTGGTGTGTCATTCAGGACCATTTGCTGCGCCGGGCGGTGCTGGTAGCACAACCGGGGGTTGGCCCGGGCCAGCGCAGGGATTTACTGGCGAGATTATGCCAGCGGGCCGTAGGCGGGCCGGCGAACTTCAGGCTGGGCGGCAATTTTACTTCCAACTTTACCACTGAGCAGTACCGGGCCGCCTTCGACAGGATACAGGCATATATTCAGGCCGGCGATTGTTACCAGGTCAATCTGGCCCAGCGTTTCGCCGCCCCCTGCAGTGGCGACCCCTGGCATGCCTACAGGGAATTGCGAGCCGTGGCCGCCGCGCCATTTGCGGCCTATCTAGCACTGGGCGATAACAGCGCACTGATGAGCCTTTCACCGGAGCGTTTTATATCACTGCACGGCCATCACGTTGAAACCTCTCCAATCAAGGGTACACGCCCCCGTTACAGTGACCCGCGTACAGATGAGTTGGCAGCGGCGGAACTGAAAACCTCCGACAAGGACAGGGCCGAAAACCTGATGATTGTGGATCTGCTGCGCAACGACCTGGGGCGCAACTGTGTGCCGGGCAGTATCCATGTGGACCGCCTGTTCGACGTACAAAGCTTTCCAACGGTGCACCATTTGGTGAGCACCATCAGTGGCGAGTTGCAGGGCGACCGGGGAGCCACCGATTTATTGCGCGACAGCTTCCCCGGGGGATCAATCACCGGCGCACCCAAGCGGCGCGCCATGGAAATAATCGCTGAACTGGAGCCCGACCCACGGCAGGTCTATTGCGGCTCGCTACTCTATATCAGTGCGGACGGCCGTATGGACAGCAATATCGCTATCCGCACCCTGCTGTACGATCAGGACGAAGTACGGTGCTGGGGCGGTGGCGGTATTGTCGCGGATTCCCAATGGCAGCAGGAGTATCGAGAAACCTACGATAAAGTGGGAAAGTTTTTGAATGTGCTGGAGGGTTATATCGCGAGTTGAACTCTAGACATTATTCAGCCACCCGACTTAGAGCGTCAGGTTCCGCTCACTGGCAGCAACAAAGGCCGCTTTCAGTTCGTCCAGGTCGGCTACCGGCTTGAACTGCGGAAACTCATCGATGACATTCTGTGGCGCATGAATCAAAAATCCCACATCCGCCTCGCTCAACATGGTGGTGTCATTGTAGGAATCACCGGCGGCGATAACGCGGTAGTTCAGGCTGTGCAGCGCCTTGACTGAGGCCCGTTTCGGGTCCTCCTGGCGCAGCTTGTAATCCACAACCCTGCCACTGTCATCGGTAACCAGCCGGTGGCAGAACAGTGTAGGCCACTTTAGCTGGCGCATCAGAGGCTGAGAAAATTCATAGAAAGTATCCGACAGAATGATCACCTGAAAGCGTTCTCGCAGCCAGTCTACAAAGTTGATGGCACCGGGCAGTGGCTGCAACATGGCGATCACCTCCTGAATATCATCAATTTTCAAATTGTGCTGATCCAGCAGAGCCAGGCGCTGCTTCATCAATACATTGTAATCAGGAATGTCCCGGGTGGTAGCGCGCAATTCCTCTATACCAGTGCGCTCGGCAAATGCGATCCAGATCTCGGGGACAAGCACCCCTTCCAGGTCCAGGCAGGCCAATTCCACGTGTTCGTCTCCTTGGGTGGTACGGGTGAGCGCAACAATCTAACCACTTGTAGCAGCAGGCACAAGCCCTGCTTGGCACTGCATTGTCTAACACCGCCCTTTTTAACACTGCCCTTTTAACACTGCCCTTTTAACGCTGAATCAGGGCAATAGCACCTGGAGGGCATGGCAGGTGTCAGTAAACCGGTAATTTGAGGTGAGAAAACAGCTCTTCCAACTCAGCCTTGGTACGTCGCTGAAAAGCCTCCTGAACCACGTCACGGGTCAGGTGGGGGGCGAAGTCCTCGATAAATTCATACATATAGCCTCGCAGGAAAGTGCCACGGCGGCATCCGATTTTGGTGACACTACTGGCGAACAGGTGACTGGCATCGAGCGCTACCAGATCATCATCCACGTTCTCGTCATAGGCCATGCCGGCGACAATGCCTATACCTAAACCAAGGCGCACATAGGTCTTGATTACATCCGCATCAGCGGCGGTGAAAACCACTTTGGGAATCAGGCCTTTCTCAGCGAAAGCCTCATCCAGTTTGGAGCGCCCGGTAAAACCAAAAACATAGGTGACGATCGGGTGCTCGGCAACATCTTCCAGCGTCAGTTCGGATAGCTGGGTCAGCGGGTGATCCCTTGGCACCAGGACACAGCGGTTCCAGCGGTAACAGGGCATCATAATCAGGTCAGAGAATAACTCCAGAGCCTCGGTGGCGATAGCAAAATCCACTGTACCATCGGCCGCCATCTCGCATATCTGCATTGGCGTACCCTGGTGCATATGCAATGACACATCGGGGTAGCGCTCAATAAAGCCACTGATGGTAGCCGGCAGCGCATAGCGCGCCTGGGTGTGGGTGGTGGCTATGGACAGCGCGCCTTTCTTTTCGTTGGAGTATTCCTGGGCGACCTGCTTAATGCTTTCCACCTTGCGCAACACTTCCCCGGCGGCCTGGAGAATGGCCTCTCCTGCCGGTGTTACGTGGGTCAGGTGCTTGCCGCTGCGAGCGAACACTTCGACCCCCAATTCATCCTCGAGCAGGCGAATCTGCTTGCTGATGCCGGGCTGCGAGGTATACAGGCTCTGGGCTGTCGCAGACACATTGAGGTCGTGGTGAGCCACTTCCCAAATGTAACGCAACTGCTGAAGTTTCATACCGGGCTCCAAATTACAGGGGAAACCTTTACGATTGCCCGACTATTACTTATAAAGAATAGACATTAATTCAAGTATCCGCCAATCTAAAAAGAAGTAAACCCCCGGTGACTGAAAATCAGGGATTTGCCACGCCATGAGGTACATGTCCGGTGGCAATATGGGGGCTGGCGGACTCACAATGAATGGGTTGGTCATCGAAGAAAACATCGGCCTGGTAGGCCTTGAGGAAGTCCGTTTTGTTCAGCCCTCCCAGAAAAATCGATTCGTCGATGCGGATATCCCAGGCACGCAGGGTGCGAATCACCCGTTCGTGTGCCGGCGCCGACCTGGCGGTGACAAGCGCCGTGCGAATGGGCGCCTCGGTGGCGGGAAATGCCTGCTGCAGGCGGTGCAGGGCAGCCAGAAAGGGTTTGAATGGCCCTCCTCCCAGGGGCTCCCTGGCGGCCGCTTTCTCGCTGGCGGTAAAGGCTTCCAGGCCCTCGCTTTTGTACACCCGTTCGGCCTCATCGGAAAACAGTACAGCATCGCCGTCGAAGGCAAAGCGCAACAGGTCACTGTCGGTGCCACCTCCCTTGCTGGAGACCAGTGTAGCGGCCGCAACCCCGCAATCCAGTGCGTTACGCACATCCTCAGCCTCGTTGGACAGGAACAACTGACAGCCAAAGGCGTTGATATAGCGCCAGGGGCTCTCTCCTCCACAAAAGGCGGCCCGGCTGATATCCAGGCTGTAATGTTGAATGGAGTTGAATACCCGCAGGCCGGTGTCGGCGCTGTTGCGTGACAGCAGTACGACCTCCACCCCCGAATCGTCCCCCAGGCGATCATTCAATCGCAACAGTTTGTGTGCCAGCGGGAAAGCCTCTCCCGGCTCCAGGGGCTCTTCTTCCCTGGCCACCTGGTACTCAGAATAGGCCTGTAGTCCATCGTTCTCATACACCTGATGGCTGTCGTCCAGGTTGAACAGGGCCCGGGAGGAAATGGCTATTACGAGCTTGTTTTCCAGTTTCGTCGGCATGGGTCTAGAATACGCACTTGTGGTCGGCTCTACCAGCCCATTGCAGGCTTCTCATTGGCTTTCACCTGCTGTGCCTACCACTGAGCGTAATGATCTCAGATTATCACTAAAAGAGCGACAGGCACATAGCAATAGACATCAGCTGCCCTTCAAAAGCCCTCTCTCTTCCAGTTCCAACAGCAACAACTGCTGAATCAAAAAGTCCTTGGTCGTCTCCGGATGCTCCAGTTGGATGCGTTCCAGGAAAGGTTTGGCTGCCGCTTCATCGCCCTTGTGCAGTAATGCCTTGAATGAAGCGGTGATAAAATGCCTTGGCTCCTCGCTCAACGCCTTGATCTTGCGCAAGCTGGCGCCCAGGGCGAGCTCCTGGTCTGTGAGGTCATGGCCGAAGGGGTAGACCGGCAACATCCCGTTCTTCTGGTAAGGCGCCAGAACCTTTTGCAAACGCTCCGGCGTGTTATTGCGCGCCTCGGGGGGAATAACATAGCCTTGCGCCAGTTTGCCGTGTTTCTTGGCGAACTCCAGGAGGTTGTCCTGAAAGCGCGAATCGGCGATGTTGATCAAGCGCTTGATAGTCTGTGAATCACTCTGCCCACGCAGGTCCGCCACGCCGTATTCAGTGACGATCACATCGCGCAGGTGCTTGGGTATAGTGGTATAACCGTAGAATGGCACGATATTGGACTGCAATTGTTTGCCATGCCCCCGGATGCTGCGAATGCACAGTATCGAGTGAGCGCCCGGCAGATCCTGGGCCATCGCCACAAAATTATACTGCCCCCCTACCCCACTGATAACCGTACCATCTTCCAAAGCGTCGGAAGCCACTGCCCCGTTCAGGGATACAATCATTCCGGTATTGATGAAACGCGCTTTCAGCCGCTGGGCGCAGTACAGGTGATAATCCAGCAACAACTGGTTGGTGCGGCTCACACCGGTCATGCAGATCTGTTCCTGGCCGGCCACGTCCAATGCGCGCAGCTTTTCGTAGAAGTCCCTGGGGCCCAGGAAAAAACCGCCGTGCAGAACCCGGCCATGACGCAGTTCACACCCGCCGGCACCTTGCAGTAGTGCACTGCGAGTATCCGGATGGTCCAGGTCGTGGGGCATCGATTGCCCGTCGATCACCACTGTCCCGGCATCTATAGAAACATTATCGGGGACAATCCCCCAGTACTGCAGATCCAGGAGTGATCTCTCATCGAGGCGAGCGGGAATAAGACCCTGCTGCCGACCATAATCGTACAGGCGTTCATCCACACGGTTGTCTATTTGCCCAGCGTTAATTCC
>QNFS01000066.1 GCA_003646415.1 Gammaproteobacteria bacterium | reverse complement strand
GTGGTCGTGTAGACGCGAGTACACACACCACGGCGCTGCGGACAGCTCTGCAGGGCGGGAACGTCGCTCTTTTCTACTTTGCGCTTCCTCGGCTTACGAACCAATTGGTTGATCGTTGCCATTGGGTTAAAACTCCAAAATAAATGTTGTGTTTCATGGCCTTATGGCCGACCTCATATGGACATGGGTAGCGTGGGAACGACCAAACCAACAGGACGCACTGAACCACCCCCCGAAAGAGGAGGCGGCATTTTATAGACGCTGTGGATAGGAGTCAACCCACGTAATGCACCTGGTGCATTACGTACCACAAAAAAGGGGCGGAAGGTAATACCCGCCGCCCCTGTATTGTGTTGCAGGCTGTTTAACTGTCCGCCAGCAGCGCCTCAGTCAGTGCCGCTTCGATTTCCTGGGCGGAGACCGCCATCTCGCTCTGGCTATCACGCTTGCGCTTGCGCTCGGCATGATAAGCCAGGCCGGTACCAGCCGGAATCAGGCGGCCAACAACCACGTTCTCCTTGAGACCTCGCAGGTAATCGCGCTTGCCGGTTACCGCGGCTTCCGTCAAGACACGTGTTGTCTCCTGGAAGGACGCGGCAGAGATGAAGCTCTCGGTAGCCAGGGAAGCCTTGGTGATACCCAGTAGCTCACGCTGTCCGCTTGCCGACACCAGGTTCTCTGCTTGCAGGCGCTCATTCTCCTCCAGCAAGGTCGTGTATTCCACCTGCTCACCCTTGATCAGGTTAGAGTCTCCGGAAGACGTGATAACCACCTTGCGCAGCATCTGGCGCACGATAACTTCAATGTGCTTGTCGTTAATCTTCACACCCTGCAAACGGTAAACTTCCTGGATCTCGTTCACAATATACTTGGCCAGTTCCGTAATGCCCTTCAAACGCAAAATATCATGGGGGCTGGGGGGGCCCTCGGACACAACTTCGCCCTTTTCGATATTTTCACCCTCGAACACGGACATGTGACGCCACTTGGGAATCAGCGCCTCATAGTGATCCGACCCATCCGGCAGCAGTTCGCCACCGGTAGGTGTGATTACCAGGCGACGCTTGCCCTTGGTTTCCTTGCCAAAACTGACAGTGCCGGAAATTTCCGCCAGAATGGCCGGTTCTTTCGGCTTGCGAGCCTCGAACAGGTCGGCGACACGCGGCAGACCACCGGTGATGTCCCGGGTCTTGGAGCCTTCCTGGGGGATACGGGCGATAACATCACCCGTGCCCACGCTGGCGCCATCTTCCATACTCACCATGGCGTTGGCCGGCAGGAAATAGTGGGCTGGTACATTGGTACCCGCCAGGCACAACTCCTCTCCCTCATCATCCACCAGGCTCACCGCCGGGCGAATATCCTTGCCCGCGACGGGGCGTTCAGCGGCATCCAACACAGCGATGCTGGAAAGGCCGGTCAATTCGTCTGTCTGACGCTTGATGGTGATGCCTTCTTCCATACCGCTGAACTTCACGGTACCCGCCACCTCGGTAATGATCGGGTGTGTGTGGGGATCCCAGTTGGCGACGATATCCCCGGCGGACACCTGCGCGTTGTCACCCACCTTGATGGTGGCGCCAAAGGGCAGCTTGTAGCGCTCGCGCTCGCGCCCGTGGGTGTCCATCAATGACAATTCGCCGGAGCGAGATACGGCCACCAGGCAGCCGTCCTTGCGCTCTACAAACTTCAGGTTGTGCAGGCGCACGGTACCGTCATTCATCACCTGGATGTTGTCCTGGGCTGTAGCCCGCGACGCGGCGCCACCAATGTGGAAAGTACGCATGGTGAGCTGGGTACCCGGCTCACCGATGGACTGGGCGGCAACCACACCAACCGCCTCACCCATGTTTATGCGGTGTCCACGAGCCAGGTCGCGGCCGTAACAGGAGGCACAGATACCGTAGCGGGTTTCACAGGTTATCGGTGAACGAACCGCGATTTCGTCGATGCCCATCTCTTCCAGGCGCTTGATCCACAACTCATCCAGCATGGTGCCGGCGGTAATGGCGACTTCGTCCTCGCTACCGGGCCTGATCACATCGTTAACGACAAGGCGTCCCAGCACGCGATCACCCAGGGATTCGATGATGTCGCCACCGTCGATAACCGGGGTCATCAGCAGGCCGCGGTCAGTACCGCAATCGATCTCGGTCACTACCAGATCCTGGGCAACATCCACCAGACGGCGAGTCAGATAGCCGGAGTTCGCTGTCTTCAGGGCGGTATCAGCCAGCCCCTTACGGGCACCGTGCGTGGAGATAAAGTACTGCAGTACGTTCAGACCCTCGCGGAAGTTGGCGGTAATCGGCGTCTCGATGATAGAGCCATCAGGCTTGGCCATCAGGCCGCGCATGCCCGCCAACTGACGAATCTGCGCGGGTGAACCCCGGGCGCCGGAGTCTGCGTATATGTAAACAGAGTTGAACGATGCCTGCTGCTCCTCTTCCCCATCACGGTTGATTACAGACTCCTTGGACAGACCTTCCATCATGGACTTGGAGACCAGGTCATTGGCCCGCGACCAGATATCGATCACCTTGTTGTACTTCTCACCCTGGGTTACCAGACCGGAGGCATACTGGTTTTCAATCTCCTTCACTTCCGCTTGCGCACGATCGATCAGTTGCGCTTTATCATCGGGAATCACAAAGTCGTTCACACCGATGGATGCACCGGAGCGAGTGGAGTACTCGTAGCCGGTGTACATCAGTTGGTCGGCGAAGATAACCGTCGGCTTCAGGCCCACCATGCGGTAACACTGGTTGATAATTCGGGAGATCGCCTTCTTGGCCATGTTCTGGTTGACCATTTCATAGGCGATGCCCTCAGGTACAATTTCCCACAACAGGGCGCGGCCGACGGTGGTATCGGCGATGAAAGTCCGCGCGATACTCTCACCCTCATCGGTGTTCACCACTTCATGGACACGCACTTTCACTCGTGCCTGCAGGTGCACGTGGCCGGCTACATAGGCGCGATGCACTTCCGAGGTATCGGCGAATACGGTGCCCTCTCCCTTGGCGTTGACGCGCTCGCGAGTCATGTAATACAAGCCCAGCACCACGTCCTGGGAGGGTACAATGATAGGCTCGCCACTGGCCGGGGACAGGATGTTGTTGGTAGACATCATCAGGGCCCGGGCCTCCAACTGGGCTTCGATGGTCAGCGGTATGTGTACCGCCATCTGGTCACCGTCAAAGTCGGCGTTGTAGGCGGCGCACACCAACGGGTGCAGCTGGATAGCCTTGCCCTCGATCAGCACCGGCTCAAAAGCCTGGATACCCAGGCGGTGCAGAGTGGGCGCACGGTTAAGCAATACCGGGTGCTCGCGGATAACCTCAGCGAGGATATCCCACACTTCCGGAGGCTCACGCTCCACCATTTTCTTGGCGGCCTTGATCGTGGTAGCCATGCCACGGGCTTCCAACTTACCAAAGATAAAGGGCTTGAACAGTTCCAGGGCCATCTTCTTGGGTAGACCGCACTGGTGCAGACGCAGCGTCGGGCCTACCACGATCACGGAGCGACCGGAGTAATCCACGCGCTTGCCCAGCAGGTTCTGGCGGAAACGACCCTGCTTACCCTTGATCATGTCAGCCAGGGATTTCAGCGGGCGTTTGTTAGAACCGGTGATCGCGCGACCGCGACGACCATTGTCCAACAGGGCATCAACTGATTCCTGCAGCATGCGCTTCTCATTGCGCACGATAATGTCCGGCGCATTGAGGTCCAGCAAACGCTTCAGGCGATTGTTGCGGTTAATCACCCGGCGGTACAAATCGTTCAGGTCGGAAGTTGCGAAGCGACCACCATCCAGCGGCACCAGGGGACGCAGGTCCGGCGGCAACACAGGCAGGACGTTCAACACCATCCACTGGGGCTTGTTACCGGAGCTTGCGAACGCTTCCATCAGCTTGAGGCGCTTGGACAGCTTCTTGATCTTGGTCTCGCTGTTGGTGGCCGGAATCTCTTCACGCAGAGTGGCAATTTCACGATCCAGATCCAGTTGCAACATCAGGTCCTGGATGGCCTCGGCGCCCATCTTGGCGGAGAACTCATCACCAAACTCTTCCATCGCCTCATAGTACTGCTCGTCAGACAACAACTGGCTCTGTTCCAGCGTGGTCATACCGGGGTCGGTAACCACATAGGATTCAAAGTACAGCACCCGTTCGATGTCGCGCAGGGTCATGTCCAGCAGCAAGCCAATGCGCGACGGCAGCGACTTGAGGAACCAGATATGCGCCACCGGGCTGGCTAACTCGACATGGCCCATGCGCTCACGGCGCACCTTGGCCAGAGCGACTTCAACGCCACATTTTTCACAGATCACACCGCGATGTTTGAGCCGTTTGTACTTGCCGCACAGGCACTCATAATCCTTCACCGGGCCAAAGATCTTGGCGCAGAACAGGCCGTCCCGCTCCGGCTTGAAGGTACGGTAATTAATGGTCTCTGGTTTTTTCACTTCGCCAAACGACCAGGAGCGAATCAGCTCCGGTGATGCCAGACCAATTCGAATAGAATTGAAATCGTCATTTTGTCCCTGGGACTTCAACAGATTAAGTAAGTCTTTCAAGGCCTTTCCTCCACGAGGTTTTTGCTACCAGACAGCGCGGGGATAATTCCACCACGACTGCCACCCAGTCCAATGTTACTTTTGTACCGTTTGCTACTCGGTATCGAGTTCAATATCGATACCCAGAGAGCGTATTTCCTTAATCAACACATTAAAGGACTCGGGCATACCCGGCTCCATTCGATGATCGCCATCAACAATATTCTTGTACATCTTGGTCCGTCCGGCCACATCATCCGATTTGACCGTCAGCATTTCCTGCAAGGTATAGGCGGCGCCGTAAGCTTCCAGCGCCCAGACCTCCATCTCACCGAAGCGCTGTCCACCGAACTGCGCCTTACCACCCAGTGGCTGCTGGGTAACCAGGCTGTAAGAGCCCGTGGAACGGGCATGCATCTTGTCATCTACAAGGTGGTTCAACTTCAGCATGTACATATAGCCCACTGTCACCAGGCGGTCAAAAGGTTCACCGCTGCGACCGTCATACAACATGAACTGGCCGCTCTCGGGCATATCGGCAAGCTTCAGCAGATCCTTGATGGCATCTTCCGCCGCACCGTCGAATACCGGCGTCGCCATGGGTACACCAGCAGCCAGGTTACCAGCCAACTCCATCACCTCCGCGTCACTGAAGGACTTGATGTCCTCGCTACGACCGGCACCGTTATTGTAGATCGCCTCGAGGAAGTTGCGCACCTCGGCCACCTTTTTCTGCTCTTTGATCATGGCATCGATCTTGTCACCCAGACCCTTGGCCGCCATGCCCAGGTGAGTTTCCAAAATCTGTCCCACGTTCATCCGCGAGGGCACACCCAGCGGGTTGAGGACAATATCGACGGGCTGGCCGTTTTCATCGTAAGGCATATCCTCTATCGGCATAATCACCGAGATAACACCCTTGTTGCCGTGACGGCCGGCCATCTTGTCACCGGGCTGGATACGACGCTTGATCGCCAGGTAGACCTTGACGATCTTCAGTACGCCCGGGGCCAGATCGTCACCACTTTGCAGCTTGCCCTTCTTGTCTTCGAAGCGATCTTCCAGCAGTTTGCTCTGCTCTTCCAACTGGCGCTCGGCAGAGGCCAGGGCACCGTTCGCATCCGCGTCAGACAGCTTCAGTTTGAACCACTGTTCTCTATCCAGGTCGGCCAGTACCGCCGCTGTCAGCATAGTACCCCTGGCCAGGCTCAAACCGCTAACCACATTTACACCGCTGATCAGGTTCCCCAGGCGGGCAAAAGTGGCCTCTTCAAAGATGCGATACTCTTCTCTCAGGTCCTTACGGTATTCATCCAGTTGGTGCTTCTCGATCTGTAAAGCACGAGTGTCCTTCTCCAGCCCATCGCGGGTAAACACCTGCACGTCGATGACAGTACCCTTGGTGCTGGTTGGCACGCGCAGGGAAGTGTCCTTCACGTCCGAGGCCTTCTCACCGAAGATGGCGCGCAGCAGTTTCTCCTCCGGAGTCAGCTGAGTTTCGCCCTTGGGCGTCACCTTGCCCACCAGTATATCTCCCGCATCCACTTCGGCGCCGATGTAGACAATACCTGACTCATCCAGCTTGGCCAGGGCGCTTTCACCCACGTTGGGGATATCACTGGAAATCTCTTCCGACCCCAGCTTGGTGT
This sequence comes from Gammaproteobacteria bacterium, assembly GCA_003646415.1. Taxonomy (GTDB): domain Bacteria; phylum Pseudomonadota; class Gammaproteobacteria; order Pseudomonadales; family Halieaceae; genus JBALVO01. The sequence continues at coordinate 6,606 of QNFS01000066.1, read as the reverse complement.
CGCGTGCTATACAGGTCAGTTCCTGAATGTGGATGGTAGTGAAGCGATCTTCCTTCACCACCCGCTCTGATACCAGGATAGAGTCCTCGAAGTTGTAACCGTTCCAGGGCATAAAGGCGATACGCATATTCTGGCCCAGTGCCAGCTCGCCCATGTCGATGGAAGGACCATCGGCGAGAATATCACCGCGCGCTATCACATCGCCCTCACGTACAATAGGACGCTGGTTGATACAGGTATTCTGGTTAGAGCGGGTGTACTTGGTCAGGTTGTAGATGTCGACCGGTGCTTCATCAACCCCCACATCCTTGTCATTAACCCGCACCACGATACGACTGGCATCCACCGAGTCGATCGTGCCGGACCGCTCAGCCACCACGCAAACACCGGAATCCGCCGCCACATAGCGCTCCATACCGGTACCCACCAGCGGTTTGTCGCTGATCAGGGTCGGTACCGCCTGGCGCTGCATGTTGGAGCCCATGAGTGCACGGTTCGCATCATCGTGTTCCAGGAACGGAATCAGGGCCGCAGCCGCCGACACCACCTGCTTGGGCGACACGTCCATGTAGTCCACGCGCTCGGGGGGCATGACCGTAAATTCATTCATGTGACGAACAGCAACCAGTTCATCAACAAGCTGCATATTCTTGTCCAGCGTCGCCGAAGCCTGTGCGATGACATGCTCCGCTTCGTTGATGGCGGACAAAAACTCAATGTCGTCGCTTACCTTGCCGTTCGCTACCTTGCGGTAGGGGCTTTCCAGAAAACCGTAGTTATTGGTCCGGGCATAGGTCGCCAGAGAGTTGATCAGGCCAATGTTCGGGCCCTCCGGCGTTTCAATCGGGCAAACCCGGCCATAGTGTGTCGGATGTACGTCGCGCACTTCAAAGCCCGCACGCTCACGGGTCAGGCCACCCGGTCCAAGAGCCGAAACACGGCGCTTGTGGGTCACTTCTGACAGGGGATTGTTCTGATCCATGAACTGGGACAGCTGGCTGGAGCCGAAGAACTCCTTCACCGCCGCCGACACCGGCTTGGCATTGATCAGGTCCTGGGGCATCAGGCCTTCACTTTCCGCCATTGACAGGCGCTCTTTAACCGCGCGCTCAACCCGAACCAGGCCGACGCGGAACTGGTTCTCCGCCATCTCACCAACGCTGCGCACACGACGGTTACCCAGGTGGTCTATATCATCGACCACACCTTTACCGTTACGGATGGCGACCAGGGTTTTCAGGGCGTCCACGATGTCCTCTTTGTCCAGTACACCACTGCCAACAATCCCTTCACGGCCCAGGCGGCGGTTGAACTTCATGCGGCCAACAGTGGACAGGTCGTAGCGGTCGGCGGAGAAAAACAGGTTCTGGAACAGGTTCTCCGCGGACTCCTTGGTGGGCGGCTCGCCCGGGCGCATCATACGGTAGATTTCTACCAGCGCTTCCAACTCATTGCGGGTGGAATCCTGACGCAAAGTGTCAGAAATAAACGGGCCACAATCCAGTTCATTGGTGTAAAGAGTCGCGATTTCCTTGACGCCGGCCTCAGTCAACTGGCCCAGCACTTCCTCGGTCAGCTCCGTATTACACTCGACCAACACCTCACCGGTTTTCTCATCCACTATATTCCTGGCCAGTGAACGGCCGTAAAGATAGTCCCCGGGGACCTCCAACTCGGTGACATTGGCTTTTTCCAGCTCACGAATGTGCCGGGCCGTGACCCTGCGCCCCTGCTCCACCACGATCTTTTTGCCGGCCTTGATATCGTAAGCCGCGATGTCACCGCGCAGACGCTCGGGTATCAGCGTCATGGTGTAGTTGCCCTCATCTACGACGTGGAATGTATTCACGTCGTAGAACATATCGAGGATTTCCTCGGTCTGGTAGCCCAGAGCGCGCAGCAGGATAGTCGCCGGCAACTTGCGGCGGCGGTCAATACGCACAAATACCAGGTCCTTAGGGTCGAACTCGAAGTCCAACCAGGAACCGCGGTAGGGAATCACCCTGGCAGAGTACAGCAGCTTGCCGGAGGAGTGCGTCTTGCCCTTGTCGTGATCAAAGAACACACCCGGGGAGCGGTGCAACTGAGAGACGATCACACGCTCGGTACCATTGATAACGAAGGTGCCGTTGTTAGTCATCAAGGGAATTTCTCCCATGTAGACTTCCTGCTCCTTGATATCCTTGATGGTCTTGTTGGACGATTCCTTGTCGTAAATAATCAGGCGAACCTTCACACGCAGGGAACAGGAGTAAGTCACACCGCGCAACTGGCATTCGTTCACATCGAATACCGGCTTACCCAACTTGTAATCCACGTATTCCAGTGCCGCGTTGCCACTGTAGCTGACAATTGGAAATACAGACTTGAACGCAGCGTGCAGACCGTAATCGCCGCGCTGGTCCAGGGGAACACCCTTTTGAGTAAATTTCCGATAAGAATCCAGTTGGATCGCAAGCAGGTAAGGAACGTCCATTACCTTCGGCAGAACGCCGAAATCCTTGCGAATGCGTTTTTTCTCAGTGTACGAGTATGCCATCAGTACTCCCCAGCTTGATTAACTTTCAACCGCCTAAATATGGCGATCGACTAGCCCTTACAGGGCCAAAGACAGGTGGTTGCGACTCGCGCATCCAGCCCTCAAAATCTCAATTCTTGAACCGGGAAAAGGCCGGCGAGCACAGCGCTCACCAGCCTTGTCCACGTCCGGCCGCAACCAGACCTTTGCCCAAGCTTACTTGAGCTCGGCAGAGCCGCCGGCTTCCTCAAGCTGCTTTTTGATATCTTCGGCATCGTCCTTGGAAACACCTTCCTTGATCGGGGAAGGAGCACCATCGACCAGACCCTTGGCTTCTTTCAAGCCCAGGCTGGTGATCGCGCGAACAGCCTTGATGACGGCGACTTTCTTCTCACCGGCAGAAGTCAGTATGACATCAAACTCACTCTGCTCTTCCACGGCAGCACCGGCATCACCGCCACCTGCAGCAGGCGCGGCAGCAACGGCTGCGGCCGCAGTTACACCAAACTTTTCTTCCATTGCTTCGATGAGCTCAACGATGTCCATCACGCTCATGTCAGCAACTGCATTTAAAATGTCATCTTTAGATAGAGCCATGACTCTTATCTCCTATTTAGCTAATTAAATATCCACTGCAGAGGCTTACGCCGCTGCCTCTTTCTGATCGCGAACTGCTGCGAGTGTGCGAACCAGTTTTCCAGGTACTTCGTTCATTGTTTGAACCAGCTTGGTTGCCGGCGCCTTCATAACACTCATCAACAATGAGAGTGCCTGTTCGCGCGTAGGCAGCTTAGCCAGAACATCCAACTGTTCCGCACCCAGCATCTGGCCGCTTACCACCAGTGCCTTAACTTCAAAGGCGCCATTCTCTTTCGAGAAGTCCTTGAAGAGTCGAGCCGCTGCGCCCGGATCTTCCATAGAAAATCCGAACAGGGAGGGACCGGCCAACGAGTCAGTTACACACTCGTAATCGGTTCCTTCCAACGCACGCCTGGCCAATGTGTTCCGCACTACACGGATAGTCACACTGCTTTCGCGCGCGTCTTTACGCAGGGCTGTCATCCCGTCCACAGTTACGCCACGTGCATCGGCGATAACCAGGGACAGGGCACTGGTGGCAGTCTCGTTAACCTCAGCTACGATCGCTTTCTTGTCTTCGAGTCCAATTGCCACTGGAATTACTCCTGGATTACAAAATAAAGTACCGCCAAGCCTATGGCGATACCGCTTATGTGGTGAACAATTCCACCATCTGCGTAGGTTTTGGCTCGCCCTTACGGGGTCGCCGCGATTAAGCCATGGCGGACAGACTACACCGGCCCTGGCGCCTACGGTCTTTGATGGTCTTGGGTTCTCAGCTAAATAGGCATAAAGCCCGCGCCTTATCCAAAGACCTCAAAGTGGATCGGGTTGAGCCGGTAGGCCCGCTCCGATCTACAACGCTTCCCGTCCCTGGGAAACCTCGAGGAACCGCCCCTTGTGAGGGCGATTCGATCAATCTTCTATCGACCCCTGGTCGATAACAATACCCGGCCCCATAGTGGTGCTCAGGGATACCTTCTTCATATAGATGCCCTTGGACGCCGCCGGCTTGGCCTTTCTCAGGTCCGCCAGCACCGCTTCCAGGTTGCCGCGAATGGCTTCGGGCTCAAAATTGATCTTGCCGATGCCGCCGTGAATGATGCCATTCTTGTCGGTCCGATAGCGGACCTGGCCGGCCTTGGCATTTTTCACCGCGGTCTCAACATCCGGGGTCACGGTGCCCGTCTTGGGGTTAGGCATCAGGCCGCGGGGGCCCAACAGTTGACCCAACTGACCGACAATGCGCATCGCATCGGGTGAGGCGATGACGACATCAAAGTCCATCATGCCGCCCTTGATCTGCTCCGCCAGGTCTTCCATACCCACCAGGTTCGCACCTGCAGCCCTGGCTTTCTCGGCGGCCTCACCCTGAGTGAAAACGGCAACACGCACGTCGCCACCAGTACCATGTGGCAGGGTAGTGGCGCCGCGCACAGCCTGGTCGGATTTACGCGCGTCGATACCCAGATTGATGGCAATTTCAACAGTCTCGTTGAACTTCACTGTTGAAAATTCTTTCAGCAGGCTGACCGCCTCTTCCAGCGGGTAAGCCCTGGTCGGATCGAGTTTGTCTTTAAATGCCTTAACGCGCTTGGATAACCTGGCCATTACTTCACCCCCTCAACTTCAATACCGGCGGAACGAGCGCTGCCCGCGATAGTGCGCACCGCTGCATCCATATTGGCGGCGGTAAGGTCCGGCCACTTCTGGGTTGCAATATCTTCCAGCTGGGCACGATTCACCATACCAACCTTATCCGTGTTAGGCGTGCCTGAGCCCTTCTTGATCCTGGCTGCCTTACGCAACAAAACAGAAGCCGGCGGAGTTTTCTTGATAAACGTGAAAGAGCGGTCACTATAGACCGTAATCACCACAGGAATTGGCAGACCCGGCTCAGTCCCCTGTGTCTCAGCGTTAAACGCCTTGCAGAATTCCATGATATTGACACCGTGCTGGCCCAACGCCGGCCCTACAGGAGGACTGGGGTTGGCCTGACCAGCAGGCACCTGCAGTTTGATATAAGCTTCGACTTTCTTAGCCATGTACTTTAACTCCCGGGTGCAAACGCCGTTGTACCGTGAAGTACTCGGGCTCCCCATTGTGGCGACCTACGCCGCCGTTCGCTTAAACGATAGTTCCGGGGACACAATACTTAATTCTGTGAAGCGGAATTAAGTATTGTGTCCCCGGAACTATCGTCACACCTTGATCAGGCCTTCTCCACCTGACCAAATTCCAGCTCCACCGGCGTGGAACGACCAAAAATCAGTACCGCCACATTCAGGCGGCTTTTCTCGTAGTTAACGTCTTCCACGACACCGTTGAAGTCGTTGAAAGGTCCGTCTATCACCCGCACCATCTCGCCGGGCTCGAACAGGGTCTTGGGCCGGGGTGCTTCCACGCCCTCTTCGACCCGCTGTAATATTGTCGCTGCTTCCTTCTCGGTAATCGGGGCAGGGGCGCCTGCCTTGCCGCCAATAAAACCCAGAACACGCGGCGTTTCCTTTACCAGGTGCCAGGTATCATCACCCAACTCCATCTGCACCAGCACGTAGCCAGGGAAGAACTTGCGTTCACTGCGTCGTTTTTGTCCGCCGCGCATTTCTACCACTTCCTCGGTAGGCACCAACACTTCGCCAAAGCGGTCCTGCATTTTGTGCAGCTCTATACGCTCCCGCAGGGCAGCCGCAACTTTCTTCTCGTATCCTGAATAGGCATGAACGACATACCAACGCATTGCCATCGGCTAACCCTTATCGTCTGTTAAGCAATTGCTAGCGACACCAGCCAGCCGAGAAGCGAGTCCAGCCCCCACAGCAGCAGCGCCACCAACACCACAAAGGCCACCACAATCATGGTGGTTTGTATGGTTTCCTGCCGTGTAGGCCAGACCACCTTGCGAATTTCCGTCCGCGATCCTTTTACCAACGCCCATAAAGCGGCGCCCTTGGCCGTTTGCAGGGCCACGAGGCCGGTAACGACAGCAATCGCGACAATGCCCAACACACGGTACAACAATGACTGGTCGGCGAAATAACTGTTGCCCACCACCGCCACTGCCACCAGGGCAAATACGACAATCCACTTGGCCGTGTCGAACCGGCTCGCGGTTGTTTCCACACTCATTGAATCTATCCTTGTTGGGGCAAATTTATAAATCTGCTCCCTTCACTCCTGCCATATAATGGCAGGCCAGGAGGGAATCGAACCCCCAACCTGCGGTTTTGGAGACCGCTGCTCTGCCAATTGAGCTACTGGCCTAAATTCCTCACCTGGACGACGAAGCCGAACCGCTTATTCAAGTGGCTCGGCTGGTCGATTGGGGTGACAATCAATAGACTGTCCCCCCTCGAGCGAGTTCCCTACTCGATGATCTTGGCCACCACACCTGCGCCAACAGTACGGCCACCCTCGCGAATCGCGAAACGCAGGCCCTCTTCCATGGCGATCGGGGCGATCAACGTCGCGACCATCTGCACGTTGTCACCCGGCATCACCATCTCTAC
>QNFS01000065.1 GCA_003646415.1 Gammaproteobacteria bacterium | reverse complement strand
CCCGGCTGGTAGTCCGTGTCGTTGACCCGGGGCGCGGGACCGGTACCGCGCAATTGCCAACCCTCGCCGCTTTGGTACAGCTGCCAGTCACCGTCAAGTCCAGTATCGATGGCGGCCAGTGGTTGTGCCAGCGAATCCCGCAGCAGGTGGGTGGGTGTTGCGATTGCGGCAGTATTTAGCGGTGCTTTTGCCGCAGCGGGTTCTTTCTGACCCTCCACCCGGGGAATAATTTTTTCCTCCAGACAGGGCAGGGCGGTGACAAAGCTGAGGGTTTGTCCGCGCTGTACCAACTGCTCCTGGTGCCGCAGCAGGGTGTGTCGGATGCTGTCTGCTTGCAGTATTTCCATTTGCGGCAGGCGCGCGGCCAGGCCGGGGATCAAACCGGCAATTGGGTCGGCGATGATGCGGTCGTCCGGATGCAGCATGCCCATGGCTTCCGGCGCACTGTCGGACAGGCGCTGCCCGGCGCTCATCAGTTCATTGCGGTTGATGCGAGCCTGGTAACCGTTTACCTCGAGGTTGGCCTCGTTGTCCTGCGCCAGGGCGCGCAGGGTGTCGGGCAGAGTGTCGTACAATTGCTGTTCGCAGGCGGCCTTGCGCCGCGGGTCGAAACGGGTTTGGCGAATAAATGCCGCGGCGATGATCTCCACCAACCGCTCCTGCAGTTGCAGCTGCCCGCAGCCGGGCAGGGGTACGGTGCGTTGTAACTCCACCTTGCCGTTGCTCTCTTCCAGTTCTGAAATCACCGCCTGGTGCAGTTGCACCTCCAGGTGGAACAGTCTTCCACCGCCCCCATACAGGCTGGCCAGGGCGACGCTGCGGTTGACCAGGCCCACCGCATCGAAGGGGCACTGCTGCATGATGCCCAGCAACAGGGCCAGTTGGTTGCGTTGCATACTGCCCGATACCGCCAGCAGTAACTCCCCGGGGCTCCCGGCTTGCTGGTGCAGGTCCTGCAGGTGAGCGTGTACCAGGTCACCGGTGTGCCTGGCGGGGCCCAGCGCCGGCTGTAGTGTCTCGGTGCTCAATTGCCACCAGTAGCGGGTATTGATATCCCTTGGCTGCAGTCGGGCCGTGGCGCGGGCCGACGTGCCGAAGCTATACTGCTGTCCCCGCAGCAAGGCGTAGCCCGGGCTCTGCAGGTGGGTATCCCCATGCCACAGTTGCAGGTTACTGTCGTTGATGTCCAGCAGGGCGACGGTCATCAGTGCGCTACCAGATAGCGCAGCAGGCGCTTGTCCGCATAGCGTTGGCAATCCAGTACTAGGCGCTCCTGGGACAGCTGTAGCTGGTGCAGGCAGAACATGATGATGATGCTCAGTACCAGCGCTACGAAGGTACTGTTGAAGGCCACACCCAGGCTGACCGTAACGCCGGAAATATCACCTTCCACCGCCTTGTGAGCCTGGCCCAGGGCAGCGCCGATACCGCGCACGGTGCCGATAAACCCGATGGACGGGATGGCCCAGGCGATATAACGCACCATGGACATCTCCGAGTCCAGGCGGTCAGACTCCACCTCACAACTCTCCTTGATGGTATCGGACACGGCCTGGATACTGCCGGTGGTGGCGAAGCGTTGCAGGGCGGACAACAGGGTGCGCGGCAACAGGTAGTCCTGTTCCTTGTCGGGCAAGGCCTCCAGAGAGCGACTGTACTCGCGGGCGTCTTCGGGCAGTACACTGGTGCCCTCCGGGATGTCCAACAGGCGGCGGTCCAGCAATTCCTGTTCTTTCATGGCGCCACGCCCCTTGTAACCCATGATGGCCAGGGCCCAGATCATCAGGATAAGACAGGCCTCCTGTTCAAAATCGCGTATCACCACCGTAAAGCTGCGTTCGGGTATGAAGTCCGCCCCGGAAGCCTGCAACTGCGCCTGCTGCTGGAGTTGGGCGTCCGCGCTGGGCCTGATCAGGCCCACATAGACCGCGTGCACCAGGATAACCGCGATCAGCAGGGCGAACAGCTGGTAAATGAATTCGGATGACATCTTTTGTTTCATATTTCTTCCTATATATCCACCGGGAAAGAGACCGACAGATCCTCGGAGATCTCCTCGGACGGCCGGTAGTCGAAGGGTGAGTCGTTGCTTGTGGTCGGGGGCCGGGTAGCCGGGGTGGTACCGGGTTCATTCGCCGCCTGGCTTTCCTGGCTTTTTGGGGTTTCTTTGGTGTCCTGCTCCGGCGCATCTGTGGTTCGCTGCGCGTAGAGGGGTGTGGCGCCAAGCACCAGGGAGAGCATTGTGGCGGCCAGGGCCCCGGTAGTCATCCTGGAAATCATGTCTTACTCCGCATAACGCGCCAATCGGAATCCTACGTCATCCCGGCCGGCTTGCCCATAATCCCGGTGCGACAAACGCAACTCGGCAATCTTGCTCTGGGCCCAACTGGCGCCGCGGATGACATAGTTGTCGCCACTGGGGGCGCCCAGGGAATCTATTTGGGTAGAGCCGTTGGCGGAGGGGATACTATAGACGTCGTGCACCCATTCGGCCACATTGCCGCCCATGTCATACAGGGCGTTGTGGTTGGGGGTGAAGGAGGCGACAGTGGCGCTGACCACATGGCCATCCGTATAGCCATTGAGTATACGTCCGGTAACGTAGGCTGAGGTGTTGTCGGCATAGTTTTCCACCGCATTGGTCGGCGGAAATGTGTCACCCCAGGGGAATTTCAGCAGTGTTTCGCCCCTGGCGCGGGCGGCCCAGGCCCACTCTGTTTCGCTGGGGAGCCGGTAGCCGGTGGCGTTGGGGTTGTAGCCGCTCACGATGCCGTTGGTTTCCCGGTAAAATGCCGGCAAGCCCTCCTTCTTGCTGAGCCAGTTGCAAAAGGAGGCGGCCTGCTGCCAGCTCACCCGTACTGCCGGCTGGTGCTCCCGATTGAGGCTTTTACCTTCGATCTGGCCGGAGTTATGGGCGGATTGAAACAGGCGAAACTGGGCGTTGGTGACCTCGGTGGTCTGCAGGTAGAACATGCGTCGCAGGGCGACCGGGTGCAGCACCTCATTGGCGCGGCGGCCGGGCTCCCGGCGCGAGGCGCCCATGGTGAAATTGGAAAGCGGCGACTCCCCCGGCTTGAACAGCAGCAGAGTCTGGCCCACAGAGGTCGTGACCTCGGGTTTGATGCGCGCCATGCGCACTTCCTGCTGGGTTTGCAGGGTGACTTCCACCAGTTGCTGCAGTCCCGGGCGCGGGGTCACGCGGCGCCGCACGGTGGCATAACCGTCCAGGGCGATTTCCACCCGGTGTTCGAAGGCGGGTAGTGACAGGGTCTGACTGCCGCGCCCGCGGGGTTGGCCATCGATACGCAAGATGGCACTGGCCGGACTGATGTTGAAGCGCACCTCTCCCAATTGCGCGCGCAGCTTTATGGTCTGGCTGTCGCTGCCGGCGGCCGCCAGCTGTACGGTACTGGTGTGACGCCGGTAGCCGGGCTTGAATACCGCCAGGCGGTGCGCCCGGCCGGGGATCAGCTGCAGGGTCAGTGGTGTCTGGCCCTGGAATTCACCATCGAGAGTGACATTGGCGCCGCCGGGGGCGCTGGTCAGTTCCAGCATGCCGGCGGCGGGTTGTAGCTCTACCCGGCCCAGGTCCAGGGGCTCACCCGCATTCAGGTCCAGGCTTTGCTGCCAGTCGGCGTAGGTCGCCAGCTGTAAAATCAGCTGGCGCTCGCCCTGCAGTATTTCCACGGTGGCCGGTGTGCTGCCCACGGCCTCCCCGTCCACCAGGATGCTGGCCCCCGCCGGCAGGCTGTCGAGCGTCACCTCGGCCCAGGCCGGCGCCAGTTGCAGTTGCAGTTGTTGCTGGATGTTGCGGCCGGTCACCAGTAGCGCTTGCTCCAGGGGAAGGTAGCGTTCCGCCTGCAGTTGCAGCGTGTGCTCGCCTGCGGCGACGGGAAAGTCTACCAGGGGCGTCGCTCCCGCCACTTCGCCATCGATAAGTACCCGGGTGCCCGCCGGCTCGCTTTCAATGGATAATAATCCCGGCAAGGGTTGCAGCACCAACTCAACGGTCTGGCTGTCCTGCCCACCCACCGTGACGCTGGTGACCATGGTGTGATAACCCTCGGCACTGGCAGTTATCTCGTATTCACCCCGACGCAGCAGGTAGCGCTCCCCGAAAGGTAGAACCAGGCCACTGACAGAGACCTGTGCCGGGTTCTCGGCGGTCACCACCACCTGCAGGGAGTGGGCGCTCAGTAAAAAGCCCATGATCAGGACAAATACCAGAGCACAGCCGATGAGCAGCCAGTGCCGGGGGTTGCGCCGGGGGGGTGGTTTGACCGCGCTGCTGTCCAGAGGCGCAAAGGCGCTGGGCTCGATGGTCAGTGGCTGCCCTGAATCCTGTTGTGTCATGTTAAAGGTGTCATGCTAAATCGGCTCCGTGCAGGCGATGGTGATGGGGGCCGGTGCACTGTCGTGGTCGATGGTGAAATTCTGGCGCACATCGCGATAGCCGTTGCGGGTGCCCACCGCCGTGTAAGTGCCCGGGCGCAGGGTCAGTTCGTGCTGCTCAAAACGCCCCAGTCGTTTCACCTTGTAAACGATTACTTCGGTCTGGGCATCGGAGCGCAGGGTGACGGCGATGGGGGTGTTGGCCTGTTGCAGCAGCTGTTGCACGCGGTCGATCTGCCGCGCCAGTACTGGTCCGCGTGGTTTGATCTGCACCGCGTATTGCAGTAATTGCTCAGTCGCCTGGGCGACTGCCACATCCGATAGCCGCCCCGGCTGGTCCAGGGTGGTACGGAATTGTTTGTCCAGCCGGGCCCTGCCCTGGCTGCGCTTGAGTCCCTCGCTGGCGAACAGCACATTGCTGTCTATCTTTTGCGCCTTTGTATAGGCGTTGACTGCATCCTGCCATTTTTCCTGTTGCTCGCTTTTACTGCCGCTTTGTTTCAGAGTGGTCAGGCGGTAGGCGGTTGCGGCTGTCTCCACTTCCTGCAGGGCGCTGGCCGCCTCGCTGGTATCGCCCTCCAATTTTCCGGCGGCGCGAAACGCTGTGCGGGCAGCGGCGAAATCGCCCTTGTCCAGGGCGCTATAGCCCTCGCTCATGGCGTCGTTGAAGCGTTGTTCCTTGTAGGCCGCCGCCACTCGCTGCAGTTCGCTTTGAGTACGCAGATGTTGTGGGTCCACCGCCGCGGCTTCAGTCAGTAATTGTGCCGCGCTGGCCAGGTCGCCGTTTTGTTCCGCCCCGGCCGCCTGTTCCAGTAGGGGCAGCAACTCAGGCAGGGCGTCGGCGCGCTGGCGCAAAGCGGCCAGTTCGGGACTGTCGGGTTCGATTGCAGCGGCCAGTTCCAGGGCGGTATTGGCTGTAGCCTGCTCGCCGTCTTCTATGGCCTGGCGGGCCAGTTCCAGCTGCCCGGCCAGTTCCCGGGGTATGCTGTCCTGCAGTGTCTGTAATGCCGCCAGGGCCTCCTGATAGCGGGCCGTGGCCGCCTCGTACTCCCGATTTTTATACAACTCATCCCCGGCGGCGGCAACGGTGGCAACCTCGGCAAAACGCTCCGGCGCCCACTGTTTCACTCCACGCTCTTCCAGTGCGAACTGGATATCCAGCAGTTCGGCCAGTACATCCTGGGCTTCTTTGCGCAACTTTGCCAGCTGCGCTTCCGACCAGGGAGAGGCATCGGTTTTGCCGGCGGGGGGCTTGGCCGTTGGCGTGTTGCGCGCGGTATCCGGCGCAACCGGTGTCTGCTGCGGGGCGACGGGCGCCGGCTCACCGGGTGCTGTAACGCGCTCCGGCAACCAGAAAATCACCAGTACCGCTAACAGTACCAGGCCCCCCAGGGTGGGCAGCACCCAGGGCGCGGCGCCTCGACGTACCTCAACGGCGCCGGCAGGCTCCTGCGCCGGGGCAGGCTGCGCTACATCAAAGGGTGTGGGCTGTACTGGCTCATTGTGGGAGGGCATGCAGTTGTTGGGGCCTTGCGCGTTGGGGGTCAGAGTGTATCAGTTGTGGCGGCGGAGTTTTCGGGTAATTCCAGTTCACCTATCTCGGTGCGGTAAATTTCCGCCAGCACCTCGCGCCACTGGGCGTATTGGTCTTCCACGTTGCCGCTGAGCATCACCGTGCGATCTTCCAGTTCTATCACCTGGGGCGTAATCTCCGCCTCCAGGGACATGCCCAGTTCTTCCAGTGCTTCCACGTGAATCTGGGACTCATTGCGTTTTTCCAGACCGCTCTTGAGTAGAAAGCCGCCGCCGACGATGGCCACCTGGCCAGCAGTGCGGGTCATGCTGCTGTCGCCAGAGCTGGCCCCGGCGATGCCGGCCAGTATTGCCACAGTGCCCGCTACCAGGCGGCGGGTGCTCTCGGCCTTGAGTTCCTGCAGGGCCACGGACTCCTCATAGCTGAGCCTGCGCCACTCCTGGTAGGGGTCGGTCATCTGCGCATCGAAGTTCACGTAGTATTCCTGTAGGGTATCGACAAACACGCGATCGCGTTCGCGGATGGCCTGCACTCGCTCCAGCATGGGGTCGTTCTCGGCCGGCAGCCGCATTACCAGATAGCGGCCCTTACGGTCTTTAGCCAGGTAGCCGTCGAAGGCATCCTGTGAGAAGCTCCGTGCGAACAGCAATTCAGTTACCAGGCGTATGTTTTCACGGTCTTTTGGTCGCAGCTCTTCCAGCAACTCCAGCAGGTCGTTGGCGATGGTGTTGTACACCGCCTGGAACGGGTCGTGTATGCTGCGCGTGGTGACCCTGTAGGCATAGCGGCTGGATTTGCCGGTGTATTTTTTGCTCAGCCAGACATAGCCGCGCGAGTCGGTAGCGCTGATCTGTAGTTGCAGTTCCTCACCGTCCGAGTGCAGGATCTTGCCCTGAACCATGAGGTCGGTGACCTGCTCTTTGCCGGGTACGACACGCACGGCGCCCCAGGCGCCGCTGTCCTGTATGGCCTCGGACAACAGTCCGGGTATATAGCGCGCCTCGGCCTTGCGCACTTCCGGGTAGATCTGCTGGTCCTCATCGTAGTCATCCAGGCCCGGATCGAAAACAACAATACTGACATCCAGTAACAACTCCTCAGACACTTCTGTAGAGGCTGTTTTGACGCCGGGCACAGACGTGCTCTTGATCGTCTTGCTCACGCAGGCGCTGAGTAAAATTGCCAGTGACAATGCGACCAGGGGGCGCAGGATGATCACTTGGAGACGCCCTTGTACTTGCGATATTCATCCCACAATTTCTCCCGTATGGCGGGGTCTGGTTCACGCATGGCGGCCTCGCGCAACTGCCGTGCCACCACGTCGTCGTCATTGCCGCTGGGAATATCCTTGGGCGGCGGGTATTTCGCGGTATTCTGCGGCATGGTGCCCCCCTGTGACGCACCGCCCATGCCTCCGCCGGTGCTGTAGCCGCCACCACCGGCCGCCATCGGGCCATCCTCATAAGAGCTGCCGCCACCATAGGAGCCACCGGAGCTGGCTGCGGTGGTTTCGCCGGATGAAGAGGGCGACTGGCCGGCAGCGCTTGCCCGCGCGGCGCGGCGTTGCTCCTCCTGCTCTTCCAGGATCATGGCATCGAATTCACCGGTGCCTTTTTCCAGCTGTGCATCGAGTATGGCAACCTGCTCGGCGGGTGTCAGGGGTCTGCGGCCACCACCGCCCTGGGGCATAGCGCCGCCGCCACCCAAGGTGCCGATGTCACCGTAGTTACCTGTCGCGCCACTGCCGGATTGCTGCCCGCCGGGCGGGCCTCCTCCAGGAGGGCCGCCGCTGGTCCCGGTGCTACCTTCGCCGGATTCACCCGTGGCAGCTTCCATGGTGCCCAGTATATCTTCCAGGCTCGGCTCATCGCGCAGGTCCGGCAGGCTGTCGCCGCCTGCGGCGCCATCGCCAGAACCGGGTTCGCCGCTGCCGCTCTCACCCTGCTGGCCGCCGGCCGGGTCCTGCCCTGTGGCCCCCCCCGCCTCTGCGCCGTCGCCGGCACTGGCTGTCTGTTCACCGCTGTCCGCGGGGAACTCACCCTGGGGGAATTGCCCGAGATCGCCATCACTGGAGCCCGTCTCCCCCGATGAGTCACTGGAGGACTGGCTGCCGGATTCGTCCTGGCTAGCGGGCTCGTCCTGGCTGCTGCTGGGTGATTCACTGGCGCTACTGGCAGAAGAACTGCTGCTGGAAGAGCTGCTCGAGGAGCTACTGCTGGGCGGGGGCGGGCTGCTACTGCTACTCGGGGGCGGCGGGGCGCTGGGCGTAGGGGGTGTTTGCGGCGTCGGCGGGTTGCTCGCGCTGGGGCAGCCGCTGTGCAAAAGGCAGGCGCAAACCACGCCCCCCAGTTTGAGAAGCCGCTGTTGGATTGTGCTATTCAATGCTGAATGCTCTGACAATTTTTTCCGTCTCTACTGGTTGTCCCGCCTCAAAACGTGGCCGGAACTTCGTTTTGCGCAGCTTACGCATCAGGCGATGGGCTACGGCGTCGATGCCTTCTTTGTCATCCCGACGCTCCAGGTTGATCACCTTCCCGCGCTCATTCACACCGAATTCTAACAGGATATTGGCCTCAGCACTGTCCACCGTTGGCGGCAATGGTCTCAGGCTGGCTATATCCGGCAGTGCCACCGGTGCACCGAAGAGCTGGTCTATCCGCATTTGGGCATCATCTCGCTCTGCAAGTTCCACCATGGCGTCCTGATAGGTTCGCCATGCCGTCTCTTGCTTACCGTGCCACAGTTGCCAGTCGCCCAGCATGACCAGGGCTCGTGTGGCTGCCACACCCTGTTCATCCTCGTGCTGCAACTCGATATCGTGGATGGCGGTCGCAACGGCGCTGCCCTTCTGGTAACTCTGGGTGCGATAGGCATTAAAGCGGTTTAAATTCTGGCGCGCCTCCAGATCATCCCCGGAGATGTGGCTCTGACCCTCCCATTGGTAGCCGGAGATCAGGTACTGCGTCTCCAGCATCCCGCGCAGGGGTGGCAGCAGGTTGGCCGAGGTATTTCCCTCGCGGGAGATGATGTCATTGAGCGCCAGTCGGTATATATCCCACATATTCATTATGCGGATATACCCCTGCGGCCCGAGGCCCAGTAGGTAGGCGTTGCGCTGCCAGTCGGCTTGCTGCATGAGGGCCATGGTCAGTGGCTCGCCGTTATCCTTGTTGCGTACCTGTACGCGATACATGTAATGCTGCCGCTCATCCGCCTGGAGGTAGTTGCCCAGTGCGATATGGCTGGCAATCTGGCCCTGTAGCAGGGGAACCTGGCGTGTGCTATGCAAACCGTCGTTGATACGCGCCAGGTGCATGCCGCGTTTGAATAAACTGAGCGCTTCCTCGTGCCGCCCCTGGGATTGCAGAGCCAGAGCCAGGCTGAGCAATTGCTCAGATAGCGCTGTCGCATAGGCGCCCTGGGTAGATTCGAGATCGGCTATGGTTTTCCTGAAGCTTTGTTCCTGTGCCACAGCGTCCGCGCTGTGGCGCTGCTGCGTGGCCGAGGTATCTATTTCCTGCGCCAACAGGACAGCGCTGCCTGCCATAAAGGTGAGCAACAAGGCACCCGATAAAGCGGTGCAGGCTCTGTGTATCAGGGCTGCACAAAGCGGAGCTCTGCTCATCTGTGATCTCGCAAAGCGGCGCTGGCGGGGTTGCCGCGGTGGACCAGTCAATTCAAGTTTCCACCGATTATATACTTTACAAGTGTTCACGGACAAAATATGTACTGAAACCTGGGATGATATACAAGACAATAGCTATGATTTTGCACCCGGGGAGGCCCATGAGCCAATTTGCACAAGAGACCAGTGTCGAGCACATAGGGGAGAACCTGTGGCGCGGCGAATTATGCGAGGGCTGGCGTGTTGGCGCGGTGCCCAATGGCGGTTACGTACTGGCGGTGGCGGGTCGCGCCCTGAGAGAGGCCCTGCCGCATAAGGATCCTCTCTCGGTCAATGCTTTTTATCTGGCGCCCACGGCGCTTGGCCCAATCGATTGCCGGGTCGAGGTGTTGCGCAAAGGGCGCAACACCAGCTTTGCGGAAGTGAAGATGTACCAACTCGGTGAACTCAAGGTGCAGGTCACCGCGGCCTACACCGACCTGGACTTACTCAAGGGTGAGACCTGGTCAGCCGCGCCACGGCCGCAGTACCCGGGCTGGGACGAGTGCGAACCCGCCGGACAGAAGCGTGTTGAGCTCAGCCGGCGGGCCGACCTGCGGCTGGTCACTGGTAGCGAAGTGTTTCGCAAACGTGAGCCCAATGGCAGCGGTGAATTTTGCGGCTGGATGCGGCACAGGGACGGCGCCGACCCGGATGCGCTGTCCCTGCTGATGTTTGCGGATGCCTTGCCACCCCCGGCGTTGACTGTGTTTGGTCCAGTGGGTTGGGTGCCCACCCTGGAACTGACTGTTCAGGTGCGAGCTCACCCCGCCCCGGGGCCATTACAGGCCCGGTTGTTTTCACGCAACCTGACCCGGGGTGTGATCGAAGCAGACGGTGAGTACTGGGACAGCGCAGGCCAACTGGTGGCGATCAGCCGCCAGACCGCCAAATTGCGCCTTAAGGACGCGCGACCCGTCACCTGAACCGGCTTACCGGGTGCTGTGTCTGAGTGCGCGCTCAGTACCCGGCCACCCAGCCACCCGGCCGCCGGGTATCGGTCGCGCCCAGCAGCCAGCCGTCATCCAGCATGATGGACTGGGTGCGCCCCAGAGTGCGGTTGCCAATTTCCACCTGTTGGCCCATGTTTTCCAGGAGTTTGATGGTATCCGGGCTGATTCCCCGCTCCACCAGCAGTTTGTCCGGCATCCACTGGTGATGCACCCTGGCTCCCGCTGTGGCTGCAGCGATATTCATATCAAATTCCATGGCGTTGAGTAGGGTTTGTAATACGGTGGTGATGATCTGGCTGCCACCGGGGCTGCCGGTGGCCAGCCAGGGTTTGCCATCGCGAAAAACCATGGTGGGGCTCATGGAGGAGAGCGGGCGCTTGCCGGGCTCGATCTTGTTGGCCTCTCCCCCTATCAACCCAAAGGCGTTGGGCTGGCCCGGTTTGGCCGCGAAATCTGCCATCTCATTGTTGAGCAGCATGCCGGTGCCGGGCACGGCGATATGCGAGCCGAAACTGAAATTCAGCGTGTAGGTATTACTCACCACGTTGCCGTGGCGATCGACCACCGAATAGTGCGTGGTGTCACTGCTCTCACCGGGTAGCATTTTGCCAGGGTAAATATCCGCCGATGGTGTGGCCCGGTCGGGGTTGATCAGTTGTCGCTGGCGAGCGGCGTAAGCTTTGCCGGTGAGTTGGGACACCGGCACCTCGGTAAAATCCGGGTCCCCAAGGTAGCGGCTGCGATCGGCGTAGGCCAGTTTCATGCTCTCCGCCAGGTGGTGCAGGTAGGCGGCGCTGTTGTGGCCCATGGCCGCCAGGTCATAACCTTCCAGTATGTTGAGCATTTGCACGATATGCACACCGCCGGAGGAGGGGGGCGGGGTGGACACGATCTCGAAGCCCCGGAAGCGACCCCGTACCGGTTGCCGCTCCACCACGCGGTAGTCGGCCAGGTCCTGTGCGGTAACCAGGCCGTCCCCCGCTTCCATTTCGGCAGTGATGCGCCGTGCGACCTCACCGGTGTAGAAGCCATCACGGCCTTTTTTCTGGATCTGCCTGAGGGTCCAGGCCAGGTCCGGTTGGCGCCAGATATCCCCCACCTCATAGGGTGCACCACCCGGCTTGAAATACAGTCGCAGTGCCTCGGGGTTTTTGCGCAGCTGTTCAGCGCGGGAATTGAACTCGAAGTTGAGTGCGAAAGACACTGTCAGGCCTCGCTCGGCCAGAGCGATGGCCGGGGCCATAACCTGCTCCCGTGTCATGCTGCCATATTTTTCCAGCGCGTAAAGCAGGCCGGCCACGGTGCCGGGCACTCCGGTGGACTGGTGACTGAAGAATTCCAGCGAGCGGTCTATTTCACCTTTCTTATCCAGGAACAGGTCTGGGCGGGCCGCCGCCGGGGCGGTTTCGCGGTAGTCGATCAGGGTTTGCCGGTCGCCTTCGGCCAGGTGGATCAACATGAAGCCGCCACCACCCAGGTTGCCGGCCCGCGGGTAGCTTACTCCCAGGGCGAAGCCAGTGGCGACAGCGGCGTCCACCGCGTTGCCCCCGTTCTGAAGTATCTGTGTGCCCACTTCTGCGGCCAGCCTTTCTGGGCTGGCGATCATGCCATGACGAGCAACCACTGGCAGAAAACGCTGCTGAAAGTTGATGATGGGTATAGGATTATCGGCGTCACGACACAGGGCGGGGCCCGCCAGCAGTGCGCTACAACTGGCCAGGGCCAGTAACAGTCGTCGAAAGGTATTCACGTGAATCGTTTCCGTGGTTATAGTTAGAGGGATCGTCAGAGTTACAGTCAGGCCAGACTTTAACCGTTTTGCTTTGCAACGCATACCGGCAGTTAATTATTTACCAGGCTGGCGAAAATACAATGGTTCAGCTTAGGGGTACACCGGATGGATGCCTTGACTACCGAGCTTATCGAGCGTTGGAGCAGGATGTTCGCGTCACTGGCCGGGGGTAGTGATGTGCCTCCCGCCCTGCGACTGCGGGCGGAAGGAATGATGGAGGCCATGGTATTGCTGAACATGACCACGGCCAATGACTTGACAGCGACTATGGATGAGCACTATCAATCCGCCTTTGGCCGCAGCTTCGCGGAAGATTTTGGCGAAGACTGGCAGGATTTTTACCCATTTCCCCAGATACCGGCCATGGGTGTGCGTGCACCGGTGCATCCTAGTGTACCTCGTCACTCATAATGTAACATTCAGAGCCTCCCAATTCGTTCGCTGCAAGGCGCAGTTCGCAGGGAATGGCGAGTCCTTTTCAAGAATTGCAACGTGGCAGCGGGCGAATTGG
>QNFS01000064.1 GCA_003646415.1 Gammaproteobacteria bacterium | reverse complement strand
TCCCTCTTGAGCACTATATGTGGTATCCTCTTGGCGTATCACCATCAACATGTAGTATCTAATAAAAATCATATGAGTGACGCTTATGTACGATATCCAGCGCTTCCCCTCCCCCATTAACATGGCCCAACTCTTAAGGGGTAAGCTATGAACACAATCAATACAGAAACAAAATTACAAATGACTGCGCAAAGCGAGTGGCAGCTGGTCAGTATTGACGTGCTACGCGAGAAGTATGCGAAGGGCCCGGAGCAGGACCTCGATGGCCCCGAAATGGTGCATGCTATCCGTGCGCGTGTCGCCAGGGCACTCGCCGAGCAAGAAAAGAACCCGGACAGCTTCACTCCCGTATTCCTTGAAGCCCTGGAGGCAGGCTTCATCCCCGGTGGCCGTATCAACAGCGCCGCAGGCACCGATATCAAGAATGTCACACTGATAAACTGCTTTGTACAACCCGTCGGGGACTCCATTTCCGGCACCGTGGATGGCAAGCCAGGCATCTATCACGCCCTGCGCGATGCAGCGGAGACCATGCGCCGTGGCGGCGGTGTCGGTTACGACTTCAGTTCAATACGTCCCGCCGGCGCAAAAGTGAAAGGTACTGCCAGCTCAGCCTCAGGCCCTGTATCGTACATGCACGTCTTTGATCAGTCCTGCTCCACCGTTGAATCCGCCGGCTCTCGCCGCGGCGCCCAGATGGGCGTGCTGCGTTGCGATCACCCGGATATCCTGGCGTTCATCCACGCCAAGGGTGAATCCGGCAAACTCAGTAATTTCAACATCTCCGTGGGTATCACGGATGAGCTCATGGAAGCGGTGGCAAACGATTCACCCTTCGAACTGGTACATGACGTCGAGTCGAACGATACGTTACGTGCGGAGGGCGCGTACAGGCGCGAAGACGGCAAGTGGGTCTATGCCAAAATCGATCCCAGGGAAATCTGGGATGCCATCATGAAGAATACCTACAACGCCGCGGAGCCGGGCGTTCTGTTCCTGGATCGCATCAATCAGGAGAACAACCTCCACTATTGCGAAACAATCGAAGCCACAAATCCCTGCGGCGAGATACCCATTCCCGATTTCGGCTGCTGCTGCCTGGGCTCTTTCAACCTGTGCGCCTTCGCCACTGATGTGTTCACCGACCAGGCTGCATTCGATTTTGACCGTTACTGCAAGGAAGTGAAGGTCGCTGTCCGTATGTTGGACAACGTACTCGATGCAACCGCCTGGCCCTTACCCCAGCAGCAGCGGGAGGCCGCTGACAAACGTCGCATAGGCATGGGCTATACCGGTCTGGGTGATGTACTGATAATGCTGGGGCTGCGCTACGACAGCCAGGAAGGACGTGATTTTGCCGCTGAGCTGACACGCCGTATGCGCGATGCCGCCTATGAGGCGTCCATCGACCTGGCCATGGAAAAGGGTGCGTTCCCGAAATTTGACGCCAACAAGTTCCTGCGCAGCGGTATGGCCAAGCGCCTGCCCCAAGATATTCGCGCCAGGATCAAAAAGCACGGTATTCGTAACAGTCACCTGCTTTCCATAGCACCGACCGGCACCATCTCGCTGGCTTTCGCCGACAATTGCTCCAATGGTCTTGAGCCTGCCTTCTCCTGGTTCTACAAGCGCAAGAAGCGTGAAGCGGACGGTTCCAGCACCGAGTACATGGTTGAAGACCATGCTTACCGCCAGTACCGCCTGCAGGGCGGCGATCTCGATAAGCTGCCCGAGCAGTTCGTCAGCGCCCTGGATATCAGTGCTAATGATCACATGCTCATGCAAGCGGCTATCCAGCCGTACATCTGCGCCTCTATTTCAAAAACAGTCAATGTACCTGCGGACTATCCGTTCCCACAGTTCCAGGATATCTATGTCAACGCGTGGAAGAACGGCCTGAAAGGGATCACCACCTACCGTCCCAATACTGTCACCGGTAGTGTACTGTCCGTTGCGGACAGCGCTGAGCAGCCCCAGGACCTGGATCAATCCGAGCCTGATCGCAAGTTGCATATTAGTGAAACACCCGAGGTTGCGCTGGCTACCCTGCGCTGGGCGCATCGCCCCAGCTTTGCCGGGGGCACGCCCTCTATCACCTACCTGATCGATAACCCCGAACACCGGTTTGCCGTGTTCGTGGGCCATATCGAGAATGGTACCAACCACCCCTTCGAGGTCTGGGTCAACGGCGAGAATACGCCTCGCGGCATGGGCGCTCTGGCCAAAAATCTGTCGATGGACATGCGCAGCGAAGACCGCGAATGGCTCAAGATCAAGCTGAACTCACTGTCCAAAACTCCGACCGTACCGTTCCAGATGACCATGCCAAGCGGCGACAAGGAAACCGTACCCGGGTCCGTCAGTGCCCTGGCGCGCCTGGTGAGCCACCGCTGTCGGGAACTGGGGGTTTTTGATCTTTGCGAAAATCAGCCAAGCCCGCTGGTCGATGCCATGTTCTCCCGCAAAGAGCCGAAGTCTGGCGTGGACGGCACACTGTCCTGGACAGTTGACGTGAACAACCCCGCAACCGGCGACGACTTCGCGCTGTTTCTTAAAGAGTGCGTCCTGCCCGACGGTTCCCACCGCCCCTACAGTGTGTGGCTGTCTGGTGTTTACCCACTGGAGTTCAACGGCCTGACCAAGAGCCTGAGCCTGGATATGCGTGTGCTTGACCCCGCCTGGATAGGCAAAAAGTTGCGTGGCCTGAAAGACCTGACAGAGCCACAGGGTGACTTCTTCGCCCGGACCCCCGGTAGCGAGAAACAGTCCTTACAACCCAGCACCGTGGCGTACATAGCGCGCCTGTTGATCCACCGCTATAACATGTTGGGCATCCTGGATGCGGAAGGCCAACCGATCAAGGCACTGGGCATGCTGCAAAAGGTGGGCACGGTGCCTGAGGCCGATAAGGTCGTGAACATTCAGTTGGTGGGCAAAGTTTGTGAGGAGTGTAGTGTCCCTGCGGTCATCAAGCGCGATGGTTGCGATTTCTGCACCGCCTGCGGACACATCGGTGCTTGCGGTTAACCCGTACTCCAACCGCCTGACAAGTCAGGTGCGTTCTCCAGCGGTCGCAACTTGAGGCAAAAGTGTAATTTTTGCGGGGGCGCCCTGAACAACGCGGTTTCTGCCGTTGTTCTTGGCCCTGAATAGTGCCTCATCGGCACGGCCGAGCCATCCCTGACGGCCTTCACCGCGATGCAACTCGGCGACGCCGAAGGATGTGGTGAGGCGTATACCTGAGACAAAGGTCTTTTGTTCAATGCATAGGCGCAATTTCTCAGCCAATTGGGCAGCGCCCTCCAAATCCGTGTGTTCAGCTATAACAATAAATTCTTCTCCGCCGTAGCGATACAGAGTCTCAGTGGGACGGGTATTGGCACGGATCAAATCAGCCATCTCGATGAGGACATCGTCACCAACGATATGGCCGTAAGTGTCATTGATTTTTTTGAAGTAATCTATGTCCAGTATCAGGATACTGCCGGGAATCTGGGCGCGACGGAACAGCGCATTCACGGCATCGAGTTTTTCGTTTTGCGCCCTGCGATTACCCGTGCCGGTGAGAGGATCGATTGTGGCGAGGTGCTTCAGTCTTGTCCTCTGACGGTTCACCGTTGCGGCGAACGAGTAGGCGCACAACATACTGGTCAGTAAAGTCAGGGTGATAGTTAACATTGTCGCGGCGGGCGTAGAACTCCACAGCATGGCCTCGATGGCAAGCAGTGACAACGCACTCAGCAGCGCAGCGTACCGGGTTTCAAGCAGGTAAAACGCTACTGTCAGTGCGGGGAATGCCCAGTAGATCTGACCGTTGCCGAGCAAATAGATAGAGCCCAGTGTCGCCACCATGAATATCAGGCTCAGGACTACCCCCGGAACACGCGTTTCACGAGTGAAATATACATGCAGAAAAAGCCCCAGCAGGACGCAAACGAAGCTGGCGTCCAACAACGCCGCTGGCCACTGCTCATGCCTGAACCGCATAATCGCAAACGGCATGACCGCACCGGCGGGAATAGCACAGAGCAGCAGCAACAGTATTTCTTTAAACGAACGCCCCATCATAGCCATGATTTCCTTATCAGGCAGCCCCGTATGACTCACCCCGGGGAGAACCAACTGGCAAATTACAACACTCGAACTCAAAGTGTAGTAGACGCAGTATAAACTCGCAACTCTCTCAAAGACCACAATCAGCCATCGCGCTGCCGCCAGTAGTCATCCAGCAGAAGGCCCACCGTATTTGGCGCCACCAGGTGCGCGGCGTACCAGGTGTGCAGGCAGCGAATGCGCTTGAAATCGGCAATGCCGCCAATGCCCTTCCTGGCAAACACCTCGCTAAAGTGAAGCTCAGCCAACCGCCGGCGAATTTGTGGCGTCATATAAGCCTCTCGCAATTTGATATGCGCCCGATGATCATCATCCATGCCACACTGTAGCTGCGGGTCTGCGTCGATACGTTGCTGCAACTGCCTGATAAGGCCGGTCGCCTCCACCTGGTCAATGCGATAACAGAGGTCCGGGTCCAGCAGCCAGAACAGCGTGGGGAAAGGTTTGTCATCCACCAGGGAGGCGACGCGTATCACCATGGGCCGGCCATCGGGGTGCGCCACGGCGATCTCTTCCAGCCCGCGGGGTTGCCTGCCAAGCAATGATGCAACCCGGGCGATGACTTCAGGTGTGATGGTCAAGGGTCTGGTCTTGCTCTTTGATCTATGAACCATGAATTCTACGCGAAGCTCTCCTGCCTGGCAGCAGACAATTTGACAAAGCGCCCCTGCCCCTCTAAAGTGCCGCCCGTACTAGGTGCCCACTGCAGTGACTTCGGTTACCGCTGGGTGGGTTAAATGGGAAGTGTGGAATGGCTGATACTCAATACGAGAGCCAAATCCACCGCTGCCCCCGCAACGGTATGCAGTCTTCGACTGTGAGCCCGACACCTGCCTGGTCATGCGCAACGATGGAGCGGAGGGCTTCATTCCTGGTTGCTCAATGCCCACCGGCATTGCGTTCCCTGATCCCCTCCCTCATTCGCCAATGAATTTATGGCTATGAGGACAAATTATGAAAAACCTACCCACAACTACCTTGCTGGTGCTAGCGAGCTGCACCACATTCAACACACAAGCCGACAACAAACTGGAAGAAATAATCATCATCTCCTCCCGGGTGGAAACGCCCCTGCGCGAAGTGGCAACTTCTGTTTCTGCGATCACCAGGGAGGATATCGATGTGCGTGGTTTCAGTGGCGTGGCCAATGTCCTGCGCTACGAACCCGGCATCTCGGTCGCCAACAACGGCGGGGCGGGCAAAGCCACCTCGCTGAGCATCCGCGGAGAACGAGGGTTTCGAACCAAAGTCTTTATCGACGGCATCGACGTTACTGATATCTCCACACCACAGTCCGGTCCAAATTTTGCCAATATGACCAGCGCGGGTATCGAGCGTATAGAAATCCTGCGTGGGCCCCAGGGTCTGATGTACGGCGCCGATGCCGGTGGTGTGGTAAATATCAACACCCGCCGGCCCGAGCCCGGCTTCAGTGGTGACGCCAATGCGGAGTTCGGACGTTACGGCACACAGCAATACGCGGGAAATGTCTACGGGGGCAGTGAGACAGTAGATTTCTCCTTATCCGGTTCAAGGTTTGATACCGACGGCTTCAATGCTTTAACAACCGACACCGTTTTGCGCGATGATGACGGTTACAAAAATACCACCTTTCACGGCCGTGCCGGCTGGAATTTCACCGACACACTGCGCGCCGAATTGGTCGGGCGTACGGTAGAGGGCGATAACGACTACGATGATTGCTTTACCGTGGATACCTTCGAGCGTACCGATAATTGCACCAGTCATTACGATCAGGATGCCTGGCGCGGGGCCCTGATATATCAGGGGGACATATTTACCCATAATTTGTCCTACAATGAGAACAGCACCGACAGGGACTTCGACTCCGCGGGTCAGCGCAGTTTCTCGGCAGACGGGGAGTTGCAGAAAATCGAATACCTGGGCAGTTGGAATCCATCCAGGAGCCTCCATATGGTGTACGGAGTGGATCTGCAAAAAGAATCCCTCGATAGCGGCGCCTTCGACCCCGATCGCGACCAGGAAGGCTACTACCTGGAATACCAGGGCAGTTTCGCCGACAGTATCTACCTGACAGCCGGCACGCGCTACACCGATAATGATGATTTTGGCACCAAAACAACTTACCGGCTAAGTGCTGCCTACCTGATACCGGCAGGCGACGGTGAGGCCAAATTCAAGGGGACTTATGGCACCGGTTTCCGCGCTCCCAGCCTGTACGAAATCGCCTACAACGGCGGCCCCTTTGCATTTCCTCCCGCATCCGATACTGAATTGGACGCGGAAGAGAGTAAAGGCTATGACCTCGGCGTGGGCTATTACGCCAACTCTGGATGGTACGTCGATGTGGTTTATTTCGACCAGCGTATCGATGATGAGATATTTTTCGACCTGATCAACTTTTCCGGCTACCTGCAGGGGCACGGAGAATCAACCTCCAAGGGTGTGGAACTTATCACCGAAGTGCCTTTGGGCGAGATACTGGCGCTAACCGGCAATTACACATATAACGATACGGAAGACAGCGAGGGTGAGCAGCGCCTCCGGGCCCCTGAGCACATGGCCAATCTGGGCCTGATACTCACACCCTGGAACGAGCGGTTGACGATCGGCATTAACTGGCGCATAGCCCGGGATACGGCCGAGGAAATCGGCGGCGATATCGATGATTATGAAGTCCTGGACCTGAGCACCAGCTACCGTATTATGGACGCTCTGGTGATCTACGGCCGGGTAGAGAACATCACCGACGAGGATTACCAGGAAATACCCAACTACAACACCGCCGGCGCAGCAGGCTATGCCGGATTGCGTTACACTTTTTAGCGCCAGATAACGGAGCAGTGACATGACACCTGAAACCAGTGACAAGGAGCGCAAGGATGCCAGGCACAAAGCTGCTATGGAAAAGCAAAAATCCAGTGTAGACAGTACCATTGCCGCCGCGGACACCGAACGTGGAGTCGCGTTACTGCTTACCGGCAACGGCAAGGGTAAGTCCAGTTCCGCCTTTGGTATGGTCATGCGTGCGCTGGGCTATGGCCTCAAAGTGGGCGTGGTGCAGTTCATCAAGGGCACACAGCTCTCAGGTGAAGAGATCTACCTGCGGGAGCACTGTCCCCAGGTAGATTTTTACCAAATGGGCACCGGCTTCACCTGGAACACGCAGGATAGATCCGGGGATATTGCTGCCGCGGAAAAAACCTGGGAAGTAGCAAAGCCGATGCTGGAAGATGCCAGCTATGATCTGGTAGTGCTTGATGAGTTGACCTACATGATCGCCTATAGCTACCTGGATGAGGCGGAGATTCTGCAAGCCCTGCGGGCTCGCCCGGCCAACCAGAGCGTCGTTGTCACCGGCCGTGGTGGTGGCTCTGCGCTACCGGATGTCATGGACACTGTCTCTGAAGTAAAAGAAATCAAGCACGCCTACAAGGCCGGCATCAAGGCACGCAAAGGCGTGGACTTCTGAGTTTAAATAATCTGCCCGGGTTGTTTACTACCCGGGCATCTTTTTCAGGTTTTATCCGTTGCCGAAATTTCACCAGGGATAAACTGCTGCGGCCAGTCACGCTGGGCGGCAAGGACCTTGAATAGCGCCTGCTCCCCCGAACGCGACCCCCATTGATCGGTATAGACCAGTTCTTCGACGGGGCGCCGGTTTTCCCAACCCTTTTCCTCCAATTCAGGCTGTTCACGAAAAAACTTCACGTAGCCCAGGCAGAGATAGGCGATGGGTATCACATGATCCGGCAACTTCAGGATTGATCCCAACTTTTCGGCTGTAATAATCGAAACCCACCCCACCCCTACATTTTCCGCCCGTGCTGCCAGCCAGAGGTTTTGCACCGCACACACTGTGCTGTACACATCCATGTCCCGCTGGTGAGTGCGCCCGAGAACCACATCCCCTCCCCGCTTGCGATCACAGGTTATGCATAGATTCAGCGGCGCATCAAGAATACCCTGCAACTTGAGCTGCCGGTATAACCCCTGTTTCTCTTCCGGGAACATGGCTACGGCTTCTCCATTGGCCTCGCAAAACGCCTCGTGAACAGCCGCCTTGACCCCGACGTCCTGCACCAGGATGAAATTCCAGGGCTGCGAAAGCCCGACTGAAGGTGCGTGATGGGCGGCGATTAACAGCTTTGCCAGAATATCGTCGGGTATGGGGTCGGATATGAACTCACCGCGCACATCCCGTCGATTAAATAGCGTTTCGTAGAAACCTTGCATTGTATTTTCTCAGTTGCGTCTGGATTGTTGACAATAATCGGGCATTACCGCTGCGGGTGTTTGATTAATTTTTCCGCTCGCCATAATACTCCCTGGCTTGTTGCAATTGCCTACACAGTATCTCAGCACCCTGGATAATCCTGGGAGTATGGCGTTGCAAGAGGTCGGGCGGTACAAAATAGAGTTGCTTGTTCTGCACTGCCTGCATTGAGTCCCACTGCCGCCAGGCATCCAACCACTGGGGCCGGGCCTGATCCATGCCACTGGCGATAATCACTTGTGGATCAGCCCGGATTACTGATTCCACGCTTATTCTCGATACCAGGGTAATGGCATCGGCAAATACATTGCTACCACCACACAACCTGACCACATCCGAAATAAGATGATCACCATTAAGTGTCAGCAGGGGCTCATCCCATATCTGGTAGTAAACACCAATAGTCTCCCGCTCGCTATAGGTCTCTCTCAGGCGTAGCAACGCATCCATAAAATCCTGCGCCGCGGCATTCGCTGTGTCGTCATTGCCAGTGAGTTGCCCAACCACGCGCAGGGATTGGGCCACGTCCTCCAGCGTCTTGGGTTCATCGACATAGACGGTCAAACCCAGGGATCCCAGGCGCTTGACGACTTCATCACCATTACCGCTACGCCATGCCAGGATAAGATCCGGGCCGAGCGCAACCAGGGTCTCCAAACTGACACTGTCGTAGGAGCCCACGCGCGGAATGTCCTTTGCAGCCTCGGGATAATCGCTGTAACTCACTGCGCCTACAAGTTGCTCGCCCGCACCTGCGGCAAAAACCACTTCCGTAATATGCGGCGCCAAGCTAACAATCCGCACCGCAGGGTTTTTCAGCACCAGTTGTCGCCCCAGCGCATCCTCCACGCGAATATCCGCCTGCACCGGAGACAACATCCAAATCCATACCAGAGGAATCAACCACAAGCGCATACACAGTCCCCCACAGACTCACGTAACAAATGCTCTACCTGAGCGCGCACCGCTGGCGCAGGCAATCCAAACCGGATGGTTCTCTGACCGCCTATATCCGGAAACAAGCGCAACAACACGCCTCGACGCCCCATGGATTGGTACAGTCCCTGGCAGTATAGGGCCTCTCCTGTACCGCTAACAAACAGTGATGTGCCGCAGAAGTTTAAATCTGGCACTATGGTTCGCACAGTCTGCAACCAGCGTTCAGCGGCGGTGTCGAGGCGATGACGCTGTTCGAGCTGCCACTGACTGTCGGCAAGTGCCCCCATCCCTATCCAGCGCGCAGGATGGCTCACCTGCCAGGGTGGCATAGTTGATTCCAGTGCATGACACAGGCTGGCGGGAGCCAGCATAAAGCCGAGCCTAAGCCCTGCCAGGCCGAAGAACTTACCCACAGATCGGTAGACAATCAGGCCTGGCACAGGACAAAGCGGGGAAAGGCTATGGTCCGGATTGGTGTCTGCAAACGCCTCATCCACTACAAGGTAACCGCCTTTACCATGCAGCTGCTGATGCAGGTCCTGTAACTGCTGCTGTCCCAGTAATTCGCCAGTGGGATTGTTCGGATTAATCACCAGGGCGTGATCGACCACAGCCGCATCGACAAGTTTCTGCAATGATGCCCCATCGCGGTAATCAATGATCCGGTGTCCCGCCTGCATCCAGGCGGCACGGTGCTCCGCGTAGCCGCGCTGTGGCATCGCTACCTTCCCCCGAGGTATATTCGCCGGCATGTACTGTAATGCATACTGTGAGCCGGGCACGGCCAGTACGGCCTCAGGCGCACAGCCAAAAAAAGTAGCCGCGATGAGTTCAAGACCGTCCCCCGGATCCGGCAAAGTCCGCCACACAGCTTCTGGCACTGGTGGCACAGGCCAGTTCCAGGGACTGATCCCCGTAGACAGGTCTATCCATCTTTCCACAGGAATGCCAAACCGCTCAGCGGCAGCACTGACATTGCCACCGTGTTTCAGGCCCATGTCATGACCTCACACGCCACTATTACCAGCAACCAGATACCGGTGGCATGCCACAGCAGCCTCAACGTCCGCTCTATATCCTGTGGCCGGGCCAGCTTGCCCTCACCCAATTGCGGTCGCCAGCGAGGTTCATTGTCATAGGTCGCCGGGCCGCCCAGGCGGAGGCCCAATGCACCGGCACCGGCTGCCATTACCGGACCGGCATTGGGGCTTTCACAGCCGGGCGCCTGCACGTGCCAGCACCGCAACGCTGTGCGGCAATGTCCTGCCAACGCGTAGGCGAGCGCGCAGCATCGCGCCGGTAACCAATTGAACAAATCGTCCATCCGCGCGGCTGTCCAACCAAAATATTGATAACGCGGATTCCGGTAGCCCCACATCGCATCAAGAGTATTGGCCAGGCGATAACAAAGGGCGCCCGGTGCCCCTGCCACCGCAAACCAGAATATCGGAGCCAACAAGGCATCGCTTCCATTTTCCAGCACAGATTCTATGGAGGCATTGGTCACGGACTGCTCATCGAGGTTGGCTGTGTCACGGCTGACAATCCGGCCCAACCGTTCCCGGGCTGTGACCAGGTCTCCACCATCGAGCGGCTGCATCACGGCTCGTGCATGCTCTGCCAGGCTACGCCCACCAATGCAAAAGTAGAGTACCAGCACAGCGGCAAAACCAGCCGCCATATCATTGGCGAGCCCCAGCAGGACGGCCAGCAAAGTAGTGGGGATTATCACCAGCAGCAGCCAACTGACACCTCCGGCCAGACGGTGATAACAGGCCAGGCGCCCTGACCTGACACCGGGTTCATGGCTGGCCGGCGTCATCTGCCGGGCATGACCTTCTACCCACTTGGCAAGCTGCCCAAAAGTGACCAGCGGGTGGCCGCGTGAAGCTTCACCCCACAGCCTGTCCGATAACAAAGCGACAACAACACTAAGGCTAATCACCGGTTCAGGCCACACTTAAACATGCGAGGGTAAGTAGCAATCCAATCTCCATGAGTTCTACCTGTGCCCCGGCAACATCTCCGGTAAATCCGTCCAATCGGTTTATTGCTGCCCAGCGCACTATCAAAAAGACCGCCATAAACACCACCGCAAACGCACACCAAAGCAGTGTGGGTAAAAAAACAAGTGACAGCAAAGCGATAATACACAGAATGCGCCAGGCCCACGGCCGGGAGAAATGCTGGTTAAGAATGTGGCCCAGGCCCTCAGGCCGCACGTAGTCTGTGGTCAAAAACAGTAGCAACAAGGACAACCTGGCCAGCACCGGCACCGTCCAAAACCACATCATCTGCCCAGCTTGAGAAACAGCGGCCAGCGCCATCGTTTTAAGCAAGAGCAGGATCACCAGTGCAATCACCCCCATGCTGCCGCACAGGGGATCCTTAAGCAACTCCAGGGTTTTCTCGCGATCACCCATACCGCCCACCCAGGCATCGGCACAGTCGGCCAGTCCATCCAGGTGCAGTCCTCCCGTGAGCAGCACCCAGCAGGTTAGCAAGACAATTGCCTGCAGGTAAAAGGGAAGGTGTACGGCATCAGACACCAGTGTCAGCAGCAACCCCAGAAGTAAGCCAATTGCCGGATACCAGAGAAGTGAAAGACCCTGATCCTGTTCACTCGCTGCGATATTTTTAGGCGTGGGCAGTGTTGTCAGGAACTGCAGACCGACAAGAAACGCTCGCCAATGTCTTGCCGCCAGACTAGTCACACACATGACTCCCGGAATTGAGGGAAAGCAAAACCGGAAAATCACCCTGGTCCAGGTGGTGTACCCGAATACGTGTTCTCGATGCATACGGGATATGCAGGCGCGTAATATTGGATAATGGCAGGTCCAGCAGGTGACTTAGCAATAGCCTTATGACACCGCCGTGGCTCACCAACAGCAAATGCTCACCAGCACACTCCTCCATCAACTCCCGCCATGACGCGACAATGCGTTCCAGCGCAGCCACTACCGGCTCTCCGCCGGGCGGCGTTACCTCACTGGGGTCCCGGTAAAACCGGTCAACCTGCTCTGGGGTTTCCCTCCAGACTTCCTCCAGCAACCTGCCCTCCCAGTCCCCAAAATCGATCTCCCGCATCGCGGCAACTACCCGCAGTGGCAAACCCATCTCAGAGGCGCAGTGCTCCGCAAACCTTCGACATCGTGACAAGGGCGAGGTCACAATGCGCTGCCAATCGGCGTACGAGCCTATCGCCAGTTCCATTTGTTGCCAACCCTCGGTGCTCAACAATGTGTCAGTGCGACCACGATAAACTTCTCCACCTTCACAGGCGCCATGTCGCAGGAGGTCAATAGTGGTAACCATCTCCTGCCGTACTGGCATCAGGAAGCCTCATTTCCGCTGACACCCGCCTCGGAAAAAGTTGCCATGGTATTGTGCAGATGACACGCCATCTGCAATAACGGCAGCGCTACTGCGGCACCGCTGCCCTCTCCCAGGTGCAGACCGAGATCCAACAGTGGCTCGGCCGATAAGGCCTCCAGCAGGTAGCGGTGCCCGGGCTCCGCAGAGCAATGTGCGAACAACATCCAATCCCGGAC
>QNFS01000063.1 GCA_003646415.1 Gammaproteobacteria bacterium | reverse complement strand
TCGAACCAGGGGTTGCGGCGCAGCCACAGGTTATTTCTCGGGCTGGGGTGTGGCAGCGGAATCGCCTGTGGCCAATAGCTTCTCCACGACTTCACCAGGTCGGTCACAGTAGCACCCGCCTCACTGAAGTGGTAGGCCTGCGCATACCGCCCAATCACCAATGTAACCTCCAGTTGATGCAACTCTGCAAGTAGTCGCTTGCGCCAGGCCGGTGCACACTCAGGTCGCGGCGGCAGGTCTCCCGACCTCCCGGTGCCCGGGAAACAGAAACCCATAGGAATGATCGCGACCCTCTCCGGGTCGTAGAACACTTCGCGCGTCACACCCATCCACTCGCGTAAACGATTGCCGCTGGCGTCATCGAACGGTACACCTGACTCATGCACCTTTCTGCCCGGCGCCTGCCCCGCGATCAAAATCCTTGCTTTGGGATGCAACTGAAGAACAGGCCGGGCACCGAGTGGTAAATGTGCCTCGCAGATCGTGCAGGCTCGAACCTCCGCTAGCAAGGCCGAAAACGAACTCATGGCAAACTACCTCTACCAAGCGGCCAAATACAACCCGGGCGATGCTGGTTTGGCTTGTCATCACTCAAGGTCGGCAGACTCCAGCCCTATTATCAACTTCCAGTTGTCGTCTATTTCAGGAAACGGTTCATAGAAGTTATGCAGTAATCTACGCCATTCCTGGTACTGCTCCGATTTCCTGAATCCCACGGTATGGTCTTCGAGGCTACGCCAGTTCACGAGAAGCAAATACCGGTCAGATTTTTCGATACACTTTTCAGTTGGTGTGAAACATAGCCAGGCATATTTGCAATGATTCGTTGCGCCTCACCAAAAACCATCTCAAATTCACAGCCCAGGGGACCGGGCTTCACATCCAGAACCGCAACTTCCAATATCATGGCACTCTCCTATAACGCAGAGCTAAGCGGTGGCTTACAGAGCCAGACACCCAGCGCCCAGGGGGCGCGTACTGTGACAATACTATTAAGACCTGCCCCTCGCACTATGCTAATATGTGCACACTTTCGCAACGGGTCCCGCCCTCTATGGCTCCTACCCTCTATGCAAGGGAAATAAATGTTGAAACTCGAGAATAGTCCTTCAATGGGACTGGCGGGTGCGTTTGCATCGGTGGCATTGCTGATATTCTCTGGCACAATCCTGGCGGCCGGTTCAATAGGCCCGGTGGAACCGATTTTTTCCCGCTATGCACAAACCTATCACGTCCCGACCCTGGACCTGAGGATTGAATATTTTCATGACAAACCGATGGAAGAGATGGACGATTTCGATGGTTACACCGTCACCCTGGACTTCACCTACCCTATTGACGACGTTTCACAAATTGAGTTGTTACTGCCGCTGTACACCGACGGCGAGGGCGATTATAACAAGCCCGGGAATGCGTTTGACGGGCGCTCGCTGGATGTCGATGGCTATGGCGGCATCCGGGATTTTGCGTCCCTCATTTATGAACGCCGACTGTCATGGCTGGAAAGTCAATCAGATATCAACATAGCCTGGCTGGCGGGTGCCGGCAAACGCCTGGATACCCTGGATGCAAAAGACAACGGAGAACTGGTAGACAAATTTAACCACAAAGGTAAAAACTTCCAGGTGGGCTTGAAGATGGACACCAACATCCGCAGTGGCGCGATGACCTTAATCGGTAACCTGCGTTACGTGGTGTTCAGGGATACGGACGATATTAATCTCACCGGTGATGACATCGACTTTGAAGTACTCTACGCAACCGGGGCAATCATGTTCAACAAGTACGGCCGCATGACACCGGTGCTGGAATTATTACTTGAAGAGGACTTCGAGGATTACACCTCTTTCAGCCTGTCACCCGGAATGATCTATACCATGTCCGACGGCCTGGATATCAAGCTCGGTGCACCCTTTCGCCTTACCAGTGATGGTCAGAAATATGCGGGCGAACTTGAGCTGTCGTACCGTTTCTAGAACACCTCTTCGAATCACAACTTCTCTGGCGGGACATTTTCTCAGTCCGGTTCGGTAAACACACTTTGTTGATCCGGCTGGATCCTGCTTGACAATATATCAAGCAGTGGGGGCTCAATGCTGCGATTGGCCGATATTATTCGAACGGAGTCGGACGCACTGTCTGATCCGTTGATGGCGGCAGAATGGGCAGGGCAAATGAAGGTTGATCGCCGGTCAGTGTCTTAAGGAAGGACACGACCATGGCATTTTCTTCATCTGTAAACGTGCGCCCCAACTGCAGTCTGCCCATGATATCCACGGCTTCGGCCAGCGTGTCGGACGCGCCATCGTGAAAATACGGATAGGTCAGTTCAACATTGCGCAGGGTCGGCACTTTGAACTTGAAGCGGTCAACATCTTTACCGGTAACACCGGCCAGGCCTTCTGCCTTGTTTTCGGTCTGGTAAGGCTTGACGATGCCCATTTTCTGAAATGAGGTACCGCCAACAGCCGGGCCGTTGTGACAGACGACACAGCCGCTGCTCTTGAACAGTTCATATCCGGCCAGTTCCTGCTCGGTGATGACAGGCTCACCCATCAACCACCGGTCAAAACGTGAATTGGGAGTGACCAGGGTCTTTTCAAATTCTGCAATAGCAAGTGTCACTTTGTCGATGTCGATTTCACCTGTACCAAAAACCTGGTTGAATTCAATTCGGTATTGGGGAATGGACGCGAGGACATCGATCGCCAGCGCATGAGTGGATGCCATTTCACCCGGGTTGGCAATCGGACCACCGGCCTGTTCCTGCAAGTCAGCAGCGCGGCCGTCCCAGAACTGGGCTACGTTCATGCTGGAGTTCAGAACGGTGGGCGCATTGATCGGACCCTGCTGCCAGTTATGGCCGATCGAGGTCTTGAGGTTATCGGAACCGCCCATGCTCATGTTGTGGCAGGAGTTGCAGGAGATAAAGCCGGACTTCGATAGCCTGGGATCAAAAAACAGTTTCTTTCCCAGTTCCACCTGGGCCAGATTGATGTCCTGCACCAGGGCGATGGGCTGAATAGGTTCCTGGGCCAGCGCCAATCCGGCGGAAAGCAGGGCCGTAGCAACGGCCGATAAAGCGATCAGTGATTTTAGTGGCATGGCTGACTCCTTTAATGAAAATCCTGTATATCAATAGAGACTAACACAACGTTATTCAGGAGTCTGGTGGTTGATCTCTGTCACATAAGCGGTGATCGAAACACGATGACAGGTTCATCATGGTACGGACCACGACCTGGCCGTTGATGACGACGGGACGCTCAATCGCCTTGTTGACGCCGATAATGGCCACTTCGGGTTGATTGATCACAGGCGTGGTCACGATGCCACCGATATTTGTAAAGATGCAGGGAAAACACCGAATACTGCTGGAACGAGTGCTGACGGTACTCTATCTGGGGATTCGGGCGCTTAATCTTATTTGAATAACATCGGGGTGTAGGGTAGGATTATGTGCACGTGTGTGTTGTCATAAGGATGAAAGAAATGAAAAAATTACAAGTACGAAAGCTCGCCGGTGTTGTTGTTCTGGCCGCATTACCTTCTCTGGGCTTCGCTGCAGCGCCGGGTGGTCCTGACTGTGGTTGGGGTAATATGTTATTTAAAGGTAATTCTGGGCTCGGTTCCCACCTCGGTGCCAGTTCGACCAATGGCACTACCGGCAATGCTACTTTCGGCATGAGTAGTGGCACCAATGGTTGTGCTGTCGATGGTACTCTCACCTATGGTGGGGTTAGCCTATTGGCTCAGGTGATGGATGAATTCTCCGAAGATGTTGCGCAAGGCGAAGGCGATGCTCTCGATGCTATTGCCTTGACTCTGGGTATCGAAGTGCAGGATAGAGCTGATTTTGCCCGTCTCACCCACGATAACTTCGCCACGCTGTTTCCAAGTGAAAATGTCACCGCTCAGGAGGTAATGACCTCTATTCATCAATTGATGAAAAACGACGCACAACTCTCTAAATACGCAGCTTAAGCAACGTTCAAATACCCTGTACCGCCAGCGGTACAGGGTATTTTTTTGCCAGTCTTTTACCAGGTCAAGTTTTAAAGCCTCTTGATGTAGACCTGTGCATGCCTGCATCATTTGATGTGACAGGCACAAGCTTAATTTGGAATAGTCGATGAAAGCTCTTCATGTGCTGCTACTTGTCGTGCTCAATATTTGCTGCAGCTTGAAGGTCTACGCCGCGACAGCTGGGGATTATGTCAACGCACTGCAAGTCCAGGCTGCAGAGCAGGCCCTGTGGTTCGACAGAGAGTGGCTCAATCTATTGCACTACAAACCCTTTAAGTTGACACCCTTGCATTCTCATCCGAGAAGTTATTCAAGCTTTGTTGATGACCAGCGGTTTTTTCTTGCCGAAGGTAATGAGTCCGGGCCGCGGGCTGAATTGCTCGCGACATTGACAGGATTGTTTAGTAGTGGCCAGGGCGACAACCATCCCCAATGCCGCTTTCCCGCGCGACTTGAATGGCTCAGCGAGCAGCTCAATATTGATCCAAGTCGGTTACCTGCGGTCGACTGTCCCCTTTACCGGGAGTGGCGGACAATGATCAATGCAGGTAGTGTGGTGCTGATTTTTCCGGCCCACCACCTCAATAGCCCCTCCTCTATGTTTGGCCATACCTTGCTCAGGCTCGACCCCAGCTCTGAGCAAGAGCATTCCGATTGGCTTGCCTATAGCGTCAACTTTGGTGCCAATGTCAGCGCGGGTGATAACTCATTGTTGTATGCCTACAAAGGGCTGACCGGTGGCTATCCGGGGCAGTTTATTGTCGAATCCTATTTCAAAAAAATTCAAGAATACAATCGTGTGGAAAATCGCGATATTTGGGAATATCCCCTAAATTTAACTGAGCGGGAAACTAGACGCCTCGCCGCCCACCTGTGGGAATTGAAGGATATTAATTTTGACTATTTTTTCTTTACCGAGAATTGCTCTTATCGCCTGCTTGAGTTACTGGAAGTGGCGCGTCCCGGCATAGAATTGACCGATGATTTTGGGCTCACCGCAATTCCCATTGATACGGTGCGTAGTATTGAGCGAGCAGGCTTGATTAGCGAATACCAGTATCGCCCCTCTATTGCCAGCCAGCTACGCTCGCAATTGGCGACATTGCCAAGTAACTTGCACCCCTTAATCAGTGAACTTGCCGCGAGCGATGGGGTGATACAGCAGCAAGATTTTTTAGCATTGTCAGAAGACTTACAATACAGCTTGCTACAGGCAGCCTACAATATCGTGCGCTACCAACAGGCAAAAAAGGGAAGGGACCTGATGTCCGCAAAGCAAAGCCTGGTATTGCTTACTGCTTTGAGCAAGTATCCCCCGCGTCCACGACAGGAAGTAGCCACACCGGTGCCACCGGAAAAAGGTCATCAAAGTAAACGTCTGACCCTGAGCCTAGGCCGGGAAAAAAATAGCAATTACGGTGAGCTGGGTTTTCGCATGGCCTATCATAGCTTACTTGACAATGCCTATGGGTTTTTAGACGGAGCGCAAATTAATATGGGATCTGTTGCTCTGCGCCAATACGACGATGATTCACTAAAACTGGAGCGCCTGGATATTGCCGATATTTTTTCCCTAACACCCCGTGACCTTGCTTTTAATAGTTTGTCGTGGCGGGTTTACGGCGGCCTGGAACGAGTTAATACGGAGGGAGAGCGCCCCCTATCCGCCCATATCAGTGGCGGCGGGGGCTACTCCTATGGTTATAAGGGCAGTACGGTTTACGCCTTGCTCGATGCGAGGATTGAACACAATCGGGAATTTAATAAAACACTGGAATTAGCACTGGGCGCAGAGCTGGGCTGGTTATATCAAAGCCCATTGGGTGCTGGCTCAATTAAAGCCTCGACCCTTGAATTTACCGGTAACGAGCAGAGACTTGATTTTGTGCTTGAGCAAGATATTGTTTTATCCGTTAATCATTCCCTGCGTATTAAAGCACTGCGGCGTTGGTACGACAATTACACGGGAAGTGAGTTTTCGTTGAGTTACCATTATTTTTTTAGATGATGTTTTTCGTACTATGGTTTAGGTATGCAAAAAAGCAGCTCAAAATATAGCCTGGTGTTGGTCCTTTTATTTTTGGCAGCTTTGAGTGCCTGCTCTGGATTTTTCTTTTTCCCCAGTCGAGATATTGTACAAACACCCGACCAAATCGGCTTGGATTATAAAAATATACAACTCAGCACCGCCGATAGTGCAGACTTGCATGCCTGGTTTTTACCCGTCAAGGGTGAGCCCAAGGCGAGTATTTTATTTTTGCACGGCAATGCAGAAAATATAAGCACCCATATTAATAATGTGTATTGGCTACCCGCAATGGGTTATCAGGTATTGCTGCTTGACTATCGTGGCTATGGTAATTCCAGTGGTAGTCCATCCCTGCCTGCTGTGTTTATGGATATCGATGCCGGGATGAGCTGGCTTACCGAGGCCTCTGAGGCCTCAGGCCAGGGTTTATATATTCTGGGTCAAAGTATGGGTGCCAGCCTAATGCTTCATGCTGCTAGTCACTATACCGGCAACGCCCGTCTGTGTGGCTTGATCAGCGATGCTGCATTTACCCGCTACGGAGATATCGTTCAGCACACGACCAGCCAATCCTGGGTGACCTGGCCGCTACAATACCCACTGTCCTTGGTCGTGGGGCGAGCCTACGACCCCATCGACGCCATGGCCAGGCTCTATAAATTGCCCATTTTATTTTTTCATAGTACTGATGACCCGATTATTCCCTTCGCCTATATGGATGAATTAATTGCTATGCATCCGGGGCCCAGTCAGCGGGTTGCTACCAGCGGTCCACACACGGCGACATTTAATCAAGGACAAAACCGAGAAATTTTATTGGGGTTTCTTGCTCGTTACTCTAGCTTAGGCACTTGCAACCCGGCTCGCTAAGGGTACTTATGCCACCGCTCTGGGGCCAGTTCCATTTCTATCATGCAAGGATAGCCAAACGGCGGCACATCCCTGACCTGTCGACGGACATACCGGTTGACCGTTCCCTTGTGCGTTAAACCTGTCATTGGCGCGGGAGCGGACCTTCCTTCAGGCGCCGGTGCGGGTGATGGCGTCGCGCAGAGCCGACTCGATAGTGGATGTCGTTTGGATCGCTCCCATATCAAAACCGGTAACTCTCATCTTTTCAAGCGATGTGTCAGATCAGGTCGGAACTACTACAACTTAAAATTACTCAACTATCTACCACCTGCTTCAACTATTACTACTTTACCTTCTTCATTAAAGCCAACGGTGTAAACCTCATCGGTTCCCAATTCCCATATTAGATAATTAGTAGCACCGCTTTCCCCCGCTCGCCTATAAGCTTCCTCAAATTCTTTTTTTTGGCCCAGATAGAATTCTGACGAGCGATTATTCGGTGTCCCTAACAGGGAAACAACCATAGATTCCGGCATACCTGGCTCTATCTCTTCGTAGCGGTCTTTAAAATCCTGATTTTCAGTAGATGTAATGAACCAGTCAGTCGCAAAGGTCATGCCGAAAAGAATAACTGCAAACAGAGCCAGCATCTTCACCGTGAAGATTTTGCCTGATTTCGTATCCCTGGACATAGGAGCCACCTAACGCTTGCCGCAACGGCGCCGGAACCGCGCAGCGGTTTTGGTGTCCGGCCCCGTAGGGGCCCATTGCCGATTCTTGTTATGTGTGAACACTCTACCGACCCCTAACATTGAGTTTACTAGCCACCAAACGCTCCAGTTCTGCGAACAAAGACAGCTTCAAGGATGCACGTTTCTGCTGCATCTCCTTTTTGCTGTAGCTCCCCGGCGGAACCAAACCTTCGACCCTGGTTCCAGTAGGTTCATGCGTTAGAAATACAGTGGTACTGGTTGTTTTGAGCTTTCTCTCAAACTGGCCGGACTTCCCACTACTTGAACCGTACATGCCATAAGATACCTCATTTTAGATCTAAGCACCATTGACGATATTCACACTATACAAAAACTGCTCGGGCACGAAAATGTAACCACCACTGAAATCTATACCCACGTACTGAATCGTGGCGCTATGGGCGTCATTAGTCCGGTAGACAATTGAACCGCAGACTTGATCGGCGTATTTGACAAACTCAATAATACTGTATATTTATACAGTATATGTTAAACTACGCCGAACTCCGCTGCCT
Organism: Gammaproteobacteria bacterium; assembly: GCA_003646415.1. GTDB lineage: Bacteria > Pseudomonadota > Gammaproteobacteria > Pseudomonadales > Halieaceae > JBALVO01. The sequence continues at coordinate 4,726 of QNFS01000063.1, read as the reverse complement.
CAGCTGCTACAGCTTCCTGCGCGGCGCCTCCCACCCCCACGAAATGGTGGAGCGGGCGGCGCAGCTGGGTTATGCGGCGCTGGCCATTACCGACGAGTGCTCCCTGGCCGGCGTGGTAAAGGCTCATGTAGCAGCCAAAGAGTTGGGCATCCAGCTGATCATCGGCAGCGAGTTCACCCTGGAAGAAGGCATCAAGCTGGTGGCGCTGGCGCCATCGCGAGCCGCCTACAGCGAACTGTCCGGCCTGATCAGCATGGCCCGGCGACGCAGCCCCAAGGGGGAGTACCGGGCCAGTCTGCGGGATGTCATCTTTCACCTCAAGCGCTGCCTGCTGATCTGGCTGCCGGACAGCGACAGCGAGAACGTTCGCGCCTACGGTCTGCAACTGCGGCGGCTGTGCAAAAACAGGGTGTGGCTGGGAGTCAGCCATTTGCTCGGCAACGACGAAGTGCAGCGTTACGGTGCGCTGCTCCAGCTGGCGAATGAGCTGGACATACCCATGCTGGCCTGTGGCGATGTGCGTATGCACTGCGCCACCCGCAAACCCCTGCACGATGTATTTACCGCCCTCAGGCACAATACCAGCATCGACCAGTTGGGCCGCAAGCGCCTGGCCAACAGCCAGCAACACCTGCGCTCGCTGGAAAAGTTACAACAACTCTACCCTCCCGCCCTGCTGGAGGAAACACTGCGTATTGCCAGCGCCTGCCACTTCAGCCTGGACGAGCTGCGCTACGAGTACCCCCAGGAGGTCGTACCCAGGGGCTACGTCGCCAGCAGCTACCTGCGTGAGTTGGTAGCGCGGGGATCTGCCGTGCGCTGGCCACAGGGCATACCCACAGATATCCAGCAGCGTATCGACAAGGAGCTGACACTGATCGAGGAACTGGAATACGAGTACTACTTTCTCACCGTATACGACATCGTGCGCTTCGCCAGGGAACGCGACATCCTGTGCCAGGGCCGCGGCTCGGCAGCCAACTCGGTGGTGTGCTACTGCCTGTTTATCACCGAGGTATCACCCGAGCAGATCTCCCTGCTGTTCGAGCGCTTTATCTCCAAAGAGCGGGACGAGCCACCGGATATCGACGTGGACTTCGAACATGAACGGCGCGAAGAGGTCATCCAGTACATCTACCGCAAGTACAGTCGCAAGCGCGCCGCCCTGGCCGCCACCGTCGTCACCTATCGCTCCCGCAGCGCGGTGCGTGATGTGGGCAGGGCGCTGGGGCTGGATCCGGTGTTTGTGGACGACCTGGCCAAATCTCTGGCCTGGTGGGACCGCACGGCGGATCTTGCCAAGCGCTTCGAGGAACAGGGTGTGGCCGGGCACAGCCGGCAGGCGGAACTGTTTTATACCCTGGTGCAGGAAATCCTCGGCTTCCCCCGTCACCTGTCGCAGCACGTGGGGGGCTTTGTCATTACCCGCAGCCCCATCTCCACACTGGTGCCGGTAGAGAACGCCAGCATGGCGGAGCGCACCATCATCCAGTGGGACAAAGAAGATATCGAGGCACTGGGCCTGTTGAAAGTGGACATCCTGGCCCTGGGCATGCTGTCCGCTATTCGTAAAAGCCTGCAACTGGTGCACCGCTACTGTCCCGCCATCAAAACCATCAGTGACATCCCCAGGGAAGACCACGCCACCTACCAGATGCTGCAGGTCGCCGACACCATTGGTGTCTTCCAGATTGAGTCACGCGCCCAGATGTCCATGCTGCCACGGCTCAAGCCCGAGTGCTTCTACGACCTGGTGATCGAGATCGCCATCGTGCGCCCCGGCCCTATCCAGGGAGACATGGTGCACCCTTACCTGCGGCGCAAGCAGGGACTGGAACAGGTCACCTACCCCAGTGACGCCATCAGGTCTGTGCTGGAGCGGACTCTGGGTGTGCCCATTTTTCAGGAGCAGGTTATTCGCCTGGCCATGGTGGCGGCCGGTTTCAGCGGTGGCGAGGCGGACCAGTTGCGCCGCGCCATCACCAACTGGGGCAAGAACAGCAAACTGCTCAGCTTCGAGAAAAAACTCACCCAGGGTATGATAGCGCGCGGCTACGACGAGGGTTTCGCGCGGCGCCTGTTCGAGCAGATCAAGGGCTTTGGCGGCTATGGCTTCCCGGAATCCCACTCCGCCAGTTTCGCACTACTGGCCTATGTCTCCGCCTGGCTCAAGTGTCACCACCCGGCGGCGTTTTTTGCCGGTCTGCTGAACAGCCAGCCCATGGGGTTTTACAGCCCCTCCCAGTTAATCCAGGACGCACGCCGCCACGAGGTCACCGTGCTGCCCATAGACGTCAACCAGAGCGACTGGGATCATCAACTACTGGACAGTCGCTCGGTACTGCAAGGCCAACCACCGCTGCGCCTGGGCCTGCGCCTGGTGAAAGGCTTGAGCAGAGAGGGCGCGCAGCGTGTCATAGAAGCGCGGCGACAGTCCCCCTTCCGGCAGATCAGCAATTTGCGCCAACGGGCCCGCCTGGGCCGGCGTGACATGGAGGCTCTGGCGGATGCCGATGCCCTGGCCTCTTTGAGCGGCCACCGCCACCAGTCCCAGTGGCAGATCATGGCACTGGAGCAGCCCAAACCCCTGTTGCAGGACGAACAATGCCAGCCATCGGGCTATTTCGATGACGCTGTGCAGTTGCCGGCGCCAACGATAGCGGAGGAAGTACTATCGGACTACCGCGCCACCGGCTTCACTCTGCGCGCTCATCCCATGAGTTTACTGCGCGAGCGCTACCCCTTTAACCGCTGCAAACGTCATGCGGACCTGAAGGAACTGGGCAACAACCGCTTCGTGCGCATCGCCGGGCTGGTCACCTGCCGGCAGCGACCCGGCAGCGCCTCTGGCGTGTTGTTTCTCACTCTGGAGGATGAAACGGGGAACAGTAATATCGTCGTATGGCAACGCACCCAGCAACAGTTTCGCCGGGTCCTGATGACAGCGCAGCTGTTACTGGTTAAAGGCACTGTGGAGACCAAAGACGATGTCACCCATATCATCGCCGGAACACTGTACAATTACACCCACGAGTTGCAAGCCCTACAGGTAAAATCCCGGAATTTTCATTAATTTCCCCTGCGTATTTAATGCGTCAGATCAACATAACATGCGAAAACTTGTGTACAATTGCGCCGAAAATAAAAGGAGCCAATGGTGCGCAGTAGTAGTAGTTTTTCACAGCCAGTGCTGGCCTGGGTGGCATGTTCCGCCTTGGGCTGCGGCGCAATGCCGGCAGCAGCCAATCCCGCCCCCCGGGCCGACATGCTCGAAGATATCGTGATTACCGCCAGTCGCGGTAAACAACGGGTCTTCGACAGCGCGGCGACCCTGAGCGTGATTACCGAACAGGAACTGGACCGGGCCGTAGTGCCCTCACTGGCGGAGATGCTGCGGGATGTGCCAGGCGTACAGATAAGCGATTCCGGACAACCTGGCATGAGCCGCATTCGTATTCGGGGCGAGGAATCCCGCCGCACCGCCATTCTCATCAACAGTCAGGAAGTGACAGATCACCATGAAATTGGCACCCCGCTGTCCGTGCACCCAGCGATGGTTGAGCGAATCGAGGTCGTGCGCGGTTCCGGTGCGGTCCTGTACGGCTCTCGCGCCCTGAGCGGGGTGGTGAACTTTCTCACCCGCAAGGGCGGCACTGAGCCACTGCAGGCAACCGTCTCCGGCGGTTACGACAGCGCCACCGAGGGTTACAACGGGTTCACCAGCCTCTTTGGCAACGTGCAGGGCTTTGAGTATCGCCTGGCCTGGGCAAAAAGTGATTACGATGATCGCTCCACACCCGAAGGCTCCATGGACAACACCTCCTACGACAACGAAAGCCAGTATCTCTTTGCCGGCAAGAGTTTCGGCGACCACCGGCTGGAATACACTTACGAGGATTACCAATCCAGCAGTCACACCTATGTGGAAGAGGAAGTCAAAAGCACCTTCCCACTGACAGATTTTTATATCGAGGTACCAAAGCGGGACCGCGACAAGCACGGCCTGTTCTACAACTGGGCCATAGACAACAGCTGGCTGCAAAGCCTCGAAGCGAATGCCTACCACCAGCAAAGTGACCGGCATTTTTATACGCAAGTCGAAACCGTCTGGTACCTGCGTGATACCAACAGCAAGAGTGACCTCACTACCGATGGCGCACTGCTGCAACTGAATTTCCAACCACTGGGCAATCACCAGCTACTGGCAGGCATACAATACCTGGATGACGAAACAGACCAGACCAGGCATGTGGACACCTTTTCCTGGACACCCACGACACCCAGCGGCATTGAGGTGATTCAGGACAAGGCCAGCATCGAGACCTGGGCCGGCTATGTACTGGATCAGTGGCAGATCAATGACCAACTGACAATGACTGCCGGATTGCGCCAATACTTCGTGGATGGCGACCTCAAATACACTGACCGGCCAGGCCTGTCCCAACGCAACCTGGACGACGATAACGAATTGATTGGCACAGCGGGGCTGGTCTGGGATTACAGCGATGACATCCGGCTGCGGGCCAATGTGTCCCAGGGTTATGTCTATCCTTCGCTGCTGCAGTTGGCCACGGGCGCATACGCCGGCTCCAGCTTCGTCCACCCCGACCCCAACCTGGACCCCGAGACATCCATCAACTATGAGATGGGTATGCGCCTGCAGAAAAATAACCTGGTACTCGATGCCACCGCGTTTTACACGGAGTCCAAGGACTATATTCACCAC
>QNFS01000062.1 GCA_003646415.1 Gammaproteobacteria bacterium | reverse complement strand
GGATAAATCGCCGCTACCACGCACATGGTGAATGCAATACCCCCCACCATCAGCACATCCCGTGCCAGCAGGTCCACCGGCAGGAAGGAAACCGGGTACACATCGGTATTGAGGAAGTGCATATCCAGCAGACGTTCCAGCCACCCGACCAGTCCGGGCACTGCCATACTACCCAACGCCCCCAGCAGACTACCCAGGGCCACACCCACTACGCCGATCATGGCGCCCTGCAGCACAAAGATCCAGCCGATATCACCCCCGGAAGCGCCCAGCGTACGCAGAATGGCGATATTGCCCTGCTTGTCGAATACCACCAGCACCAGCGATGACACCACATTGAAGGCCGCCACGCCAATAATGGAAAACAGCAGGATAGACACCAGGTCCCGGGACAGTTGGATTGCCGCATAAAGGTTGCCGTGGGTCATCATCCAGTTAGTGGAGTAGTAGCCCGGCGGCAGGTTGTTCATCAGTTCCCAGCCAATTCGGGACACCTCGAAGAGGTTGTCGGTCATCACGCGCAACCCGCTGACCGCTCCGCCCAGGCCGGCCAACCGGGAAGCCAGCGACAGGTGAACCAGGGCCGCCCCCTGGTCCAGTTCAGTCCCGGTATCCAAAACCGCAGTCAAGTCAAGTGTTTCAAAATGGGTGGCCCTGGCACCACTGGCCTGATTTGCCCCGGGAACTATCAGGGTGAGTTGCTCACCGGCCTCTACACCCAATCGGTCGGCAATACCAATTCCGAGAATCAAGCCATCTGGTTGCTGAGCGAATGCCTCGATTTCTGCAGCACTGAGGTTGCGCAGCAAACGCCCGATGACGGCGTGATCCTCCGTATCCAGGCCTATGCCGCTGGCCGTTTCAATATCCGGGCCGCGCATAAACAAGGCGTCGAACTGGGTAAATGGTGTGACTTCCACCACATCCGGATGTTGCGCAAGCGTTTGCGCCTGCTCCCGCCAATCAACAATCGGCGTGTGGGAATAGACGGTGACATGTGGCACCAGAGCCAGGATCCGCTCGCGCATTTCCTTATCAAAACCGTTCATCACAGACAACACAATAATGAGCAGCCCAATCGCCAGTACCAGCCCCAACATGGACAAAGAAGACAGAAATGTCGACAAGTGCCCCCGACCAAAGGCGAAGGTGTAGCGCAGGGCTATGCGCAATATTTCTATACGGCTCACATTAGGGCCTGTTAACACTATTTGAGTTAGCAGGCCCTAACTCCCGCAGGCTGCCGTCGTGAAGTTCCAGTGTCCGGTTCATATGCGCCGCGATAGTGGGATCGTGCGTCACCACCACAAAACAAGCGCTGTCCCGACCTAATTCGTCAATCAGGGCCAATACCTGCGCCGCCGAATGTGGGTCCAGGTTGCCGGTGGGTTCGTCCATCAAAACAACATCGGGACGCCCTACCAGTGCCCTGGCAATCGCCACCCGTTGTCGCTCGCCGCCGGAAAGTTGTGCCGGACGGTGGCTCAAGCGGTGAGCCATGCCCACGCGCTCCAGCATCTGCTGCGCGTTCTGCCAGGCATCAGCGCGCGGCAGACCACCGATTAACAGCGGCATGGCGACATTCTCCCGGGCATCAAACTCTGGCAACAGGTGATGAAACTGGTAGACAAAACCCAACCGCGCATTGCGCAATTCACACAGGGCACGCTCATTCAGGGTTGAGAGATCCTGGCCGCGCATCAGTACTTTCCCGCTACTGGGGTTATCCAGTCCGCCAAGCAGGTTAAGGAGCGTGGATTTACCCGAGCCGGATGCGCCAACCACGGCGATTTTCTCACCGGCGAGCAGGGTCATTGAGACATCTTGCAATACTGTGACAGACCTGTCGCCGTCCTCGTAAATCCGGGACAGTGCCTGGCATTGCAGTATCACCTCACTCATAACGCAAAACTTCCGCCGGGGCGATACGGGCCGCCCGCCAGGCGGGATACAGGGTGGCCAGCAGGCTTAGCAGCAATGAGGCCAGCACGACCCCCGACACATCCGTCCACTGTAAGTCGGCGGGTAACTCACTGATAAAATAAACAGACGGATCGAACAATTTCACTCCTGACAGGTTTTCTATAAACGCGGTAATCCCTGCGATATTCGTTGCCAACAGCACACCTGTCACCGCTCCGATTGAAATACCCACCGCGGCCAGGCCCAGACCGTGCGCGACAAAGATCGCCATAATACCGCCGGCCCGGGCGCCCATGGTACGCAGCACGGCGATATCGCGACGTTTTTCCGCCACCGACATGACCAGGGTGGAAACAATGTTAAACGCGGCCACCGCCACCACACTAAGTAATAACAGGCTGACCATCAACTTTTCCAACTTGACCGCGCGAAACAGGGAGCCCTGGGTCTGGCTCCAGTCCCTGACCGTGTAATGCGCCGGCAGGTCCCGGGCAATCCTGAGCATGGTATCAGGAGCGCTAAACAGGTCCGACGTCTTCACCTGTAAACCATCTACCGCCCCTTTGCTCCCCAACAATTTTTGTCCCGTCTCCAGAGATACGTACGCCTGAAAGGTATCCGGCTGCGCACCCACCTCGAACAGCCCTGTAACCGTGAGACGTTTGGTGCGGGGAAAAATACCAAGTGGCGTGACCGTAAGGCGTGGCACTGTGACTTCAACCTGGTCGCCGGGTACGACGCCAAGCATGCGCGCCAGGGCGGCGCCCAGAACCACGTTAAAACCAGAGGCGTCCAGACTATCCAGGCTACCGGCAACCATGGCATCTGTAATGTTTGAAACCCTGTTCTCTAACTGCGCGTCCACTGCGGTGAGCACGCCACCACGCAGGGTACGACCGCTGCCCAGTATGACTTTGTCAGTGATATAAGGCGACACAGCGAGGACTTCAGGGTTGGATTCCAGTTCAGCGCGCAGCTCACGCCACCGCTCCATAGCACCGTCACTGTGCTCTACATAACCATGTGCAACCAGTGACAGAATGCGCCCGCGCAGCTCTGTGGCAAACCCATTCATGATAGCCAGCACCACGATGAGGCTGGCGACACCGAGAACCATACCGAGCATGGACACCATGGCGATAACAGAAGTGAAACGATTACGTTTTCTACTGAAGCTGTAACGCAGCCCTATAAAGGATGCGTAGTTAACGATGGCGCTACCGCGGGAGGACAAATGTATCGGGCCCGGAATTACTTGTCTGCAGAATAATACAGCTCGGGATTATTCTTGCCCACCTTTCCATCGCGTGTTTCCTCGTCACAACGTTTGGGGTCGCCCCCGCACAAGTCACAGGCAGTATCTATGCCCAGGGTGCCCATGCCACCACAGGAGCCCTTTATCGGCGAACGACCCGCGATCACACCCACCGCCATACCGGCCATGACCAGACCAATAACCAACAAACTGATCAAAAATAATGTCATATGCTTACCCCCCCTGGGCCAGCTCTAACCCGGTCGTTCAAACCTGTCATTACGACCTGTCGTTGCAACCTAGTGTTGCGTTTCAGCCAAATACTCAGCGAATGCCGGTGTGTGGCTGTGCACAAAATCCTCGCCGGCGCTGCGAATAAAATATACTGCCAATGCCTCTGCCTGCGCTACTGCCATTGCCTGCTCCGCCCCAAGCACGGTCAGGGCGGTTGCCCAGGCATCGGCGAGCATGGCGCTGGAGTGTACCACGGTGACCGATACGAGATCATGTGCCACAGGATATCCGGTACGGGGATCGATACTGTGAGAATAGCGTTTGCCATCGACCTCAAAATAATTGCGGTAGTCCCCCGAAGTCGCCACAGAGACATCGGTGAGCCCGATCGTGGTGGCCACGGAGCGCCCGGTACTCTCGGGCTGTTCAATAGCGACGCGCCAGGGATCTCCCCGGCCACTCATACCCGACATCCTCATCTCGCCGCCCACCTCCACCAGGAACCGGCTAATTCCCTGATCCGCCAGCCAGTAGGCAACCTGATCCACCGCATAACCCTTGGCCAGGGAGGAAAAGTCCAGGGACAACCCCACAAACTTCATCACCTGTGAGCTGTCTTCATTCAGCCTGATATTGTCCTGCCCCACCTGCTCCAGTAATTGAGTGATGGACGACTCAGTCGGAGGGGCATCGATGGCAGGACCGGGGCCAAAGCCCCACAGGTCGACCAGGGGAGCTACCGTGACATCATAAGCTCCCCCACTGGCCTTGCCAACGAGCAAAGCTGCTGACAGCACACTGTAAAAGCTCTGGGACACTGTAGCCCAACTATTGGGTGCTATAGCGTTGAAGCGGCTGATCTCGGAGTCTTCCCGGTAGGTCGACATGCTGCGGTCGACCAGTGCCAATTGCTGCTCTATCCCTTGCTGCAGAGCACTTTGAGTGACAATTTTCGCAGGCTCAATGTAGGTCACATGCCAGGTGGTGGCCATAGTGACACCGGCCAACTGCACCACTGGCTGCTCATTGCTGCACGCCGCCAGGCAAAGCGCCCCAAACAAACAAAAAAACCACCCTTTCGGGTGGCTTTTGATGCCAGTACTCCAACTACCCGCCGAAGTCATCGAGCAGGATATTCTCCGGTTCCACACCCAGGTCCGTGAGCATCTGGATCACCGCCGCGTTCATCATGGGCGGCCCGCACATATAGTACTCGCAGTCTTCAGGCGCCGGGTGATCCTTCAAATACTCCTCAAACAACACATTGTGGATAAAACCGGTGTAACCTTCCCAATCGTCTTCTGGCTGGGGGTCAGACAGGGCCACATGCCACTGGAAATTATCGTTCTCCGCCGCCAACTGATCGTACTCGTCCTGGTAGAACATCTCCCGCAGGGAGCGGGCGCCGTACCAGAAGGATATCTTACGCTTGGAATGGAGGCGCTTGAGCTGGTCAAAGATATGGGAGCGCATGGGGGCCATGCCCGCACCGCCACCGATAAATATCATCTCGGCATCGGTATCCTTGGCAAAGAATTCACCGAACGGACCGTACACCTTCACCTTGTCCCCGGGCGTGAGATTGAATACCCAGGAAGACATCTGGCCACAGGGTATGCCCTCGCTGCCCGGAGGCGGCGTGGCGATACGGATATCAAATTTCACCACACCCTTTTCTTCCGGGTAGTTGGCCATGGAGTAAGCGCGGATCACAGTCTCTTCAACGACAGATTCCAACTTGAAGAAGCCGAAATGTTCCCAATCACCCCGATACTCCTCATCGATATCAAAATCGGAATATTTGACGTGATAGGGCGGGCACTCCAGCTGTACATAACCACCGGCGCGGAAGTCCACGCTCTCGCCCTCGGGTAGTCTCAGGGTCAGCTCCTTGATGAAAGTCGCGACATTGGGGTTGGACTCTACCGTACACTCCCACTGTTTTACGCCGAATACCTCTTCCGGTACCTGAATTTTCATATCGTGCTTCACCGCGACCTGGCAACTCAGGCGCCAGCCTTCGCCCGCTTCGCGCCGGGTGAAATGCGCTTCCTCCGTGGGTAACATGGAGCCGCCACCATCGCTCACAATGCACTTGCACTGTGCGCAGGTGCCGCCGCCGCCGCAGGCAGAAGGCAGAAACAGTTCCGCGTCGGAAAGTGTCTGTAGCAGCTTGCCACCGGCGGGCACGGTAATGGTTTTTTCGCCGTTAATCAGTATGCCCACATCACCGGAACTCACCAGATGGGAGCGCGCATACAAAATGACCAACACGAGCACCAGTACGATCGCGGTGAACATGCCGACACCGAAAACAATTGTCATATCCATATCAGTTTCCGCTTATATATCGATGCCGCCAAAGGACATAAAGCCCAATGACATGAGGCCGACTATGATGAAAGTAATGCCCAGGCCCTGCAGTCCCTCCGGTACATCCGAGTATTTCAGCTTTTCACGGATACCGGCCAGGGCGACGATAGCCAACGCCCAGCCCACACCGGCACCGGCACCGTACACCACGCTTTCGGCGAAGTTGTAGTCGCGCTCAACCATGAACAGGGAGGCGCCCAATATGGCGCAGTTCACCGTAATCAGGGGCAGGAACACCCCCAAAGTGTTGTAGAGCACCGGCACATACTTGTCGAGGAACATTTCCAGGATCTGTACCAGGGCGGCAATGACACCGATATAGGACAACAGGCCCAGGAAACTCAAATCCATATCAGGCAGGCCCGCCCAGGCCAGTGCGCCGTCGGCTAGCAGGTAGGTATAGATCAGGTTATTTACCGGGACGGTAATGGTCAGCACCACAACAACCGCGATACCCAGACCCAGTGAAGTCTGTATCTTCTTGGAGATGGCCAGGAAGGTACACATGCCCAGGAAGAAGGCCAGCGCCATATTTTCTATGAATATAGAGCGAATAAATAAGCTTAACAAGGCTTCCATTTACACACCCTCCTGCATAGCAGTGTGCCTGGCAATCGTGTAGTCCGGCGCCTCAACCTGCTCCTTGCGGAAACTGCGCAGCGCCCAGATAAAAAAGCCGATAAGGAAGAAAGCACTGGGTGGCAGCAATAATAATCCGTTGGGAACATACCAGCCACCGTCGGTGACCAGTGGCAGTATCTCAAAGCCCAGCAACTTGCCGGCGCCGAACAGTTCCCGCACCACAGCGACAACGACCAATACCACGCTGTAGCCCAGGCCATTCCCGATTCCGTCAATAAAGCTGGCCACCGGCGGGTTTTTCATGGCGAAGGCCTCGGCCCGCCCCATGACAATACAGTTGGTAATAATCAGGCCGACAAATACCGACAATTGCTTGCTGATAGCATAGGCATAGGCCTTCAGGAACTGGTCCACCACGATAACCAGGGAAGCGATAATCACCATCTGCACGATGATGCGAATACTGCCCGGTATATGCTTTCGTATGGCTGACACGAACAGATTGGAAAAGGCGGTCACGAAGGTCAGTGCCACACACATCACCAGTGTCACCTGTAGCGATGATGTCACCGCCAGGGCGGAGCAAACGCCCAGGATCTGCAGGGCAATGGGATTGTTCTTGAAAATCGGTCCGAGCAGGGTCTCTTTTACGGTTTCCATGATCAGGCCTCCCCGGATTTCAAATTGTTAAGGAACGGCTCAAAGCCATTTTCACCCAGCCAGAACTGCACCAGGTTGGTCACACCGCGGGCCGTTAGCGTGGCGCCGGCAAGTCCGTCGACTTCCCAGCTCGCATTGACGTTGGCAGGGTCAACCGCACCCTTGATCAGGCCAATGGCGACCTCGCCGTCGCGGTAAACCTGCTTGCCGGGCCAGCTTGATTTCCAGCGGGGGTTGTCCACCTCGCCTCCCAGCCCCGGCGTTTCGCCATGTTCGTAAAAACCCAGTCCGGCCACTGTATTACCGTCAGACTCCAGGGCGATAAAACCGTACAGAGTCGACCACAGGCCATAGCCGCGTATCGGCAGGATAATTTTGTCGATGTCTCCGCCCTGATCTTCCACCAGATAAACCACGGCGTAGTGCTCGCGCCGGGCGACATTGGCCTGATCCTGTGCAGGGGTCAGTGTATCGGAAGCCGAGGGGTCCTTGGCCGCCTTGCGCTGGTCGTAATTCTCGGCGTCCACGTCGTCGGTGAACTTGCCGGTACGCATATCCACGATACGGGTCGATATCTGGGCGAACAGTTCATCCACGCTCTTGCTCTCATCGAGCATACCGGCGGCCGCCAGGATATTGCGTTTGCGATCCAGGGTTTTGTTTGCCTCCTGGGCCGGCTTCAATATAACCGCAGCGGCGGATACGATGATCGAACAAACAATACACAGAGAGAACGCTACAATGAGTGTTTTGCTGGTGCTGTCGTTACTGGACACGGGCAAGCCTCCGTTTGATATTGGCCTGGACCACAAAGTGATCGATTAGGGGGGCAAACAGGTTGGCAAACAAAATCGCCAACATGATGCCCTCCGGGAACGCCGGGTTAACTACCCGGATCAGCACCGTCATAACGCCGATCAGGATGCCGAAAACCCATTTACCGGTATCCGTCATGGACGCCGATACCGGGTCGGTCGCCATGAAAATCATGCCAAAAGCGAAGCCGCCGGTTACCAGGTGCCAGTACCAGGGCATGTTGAATGCCAGGTTGTTGTCGGAGCCAATCATATTGAACAATGACGACAGGGCTATCGTACCGAGCATCACCCCGGCGATGATGCGCCAGGAAGCAATGCGGGTAGCCAGCAGCAACAAACCGCCGATCAGGATGGCCAGGGTAGAGGTTTCACCGATGGAACCGGGTACCGAACCCAGGAAAGTTTCCATCCAGCTCCACTGCTGCTGCAGGGCGGCCATACCTTCGGATGCCACAACTGACAGGGGCGTAGCGCCGCTATACCCATCTACCGCCGTCCACACCGCGTCACCGGACATCTGCGCCGGGTAGGCGAAGTACAGGAAGGCTCGGCCGGTCAACGCCGGGTTGAGGAAATTCTTGCCGGTACCACCGAACACTTCCTTGCCAATCACCACACCGAAACTGATACCCAGGGCCACCTGCCACAGGGGCATATCCGGCGGGCAGGTCAGGGCGAACAGAATAGAGGTAACAAAAAAGCCCTCGTTGATCTCGTGGCCACGCTTCATGGCGAACAGGACTTCCCAGCTGATACCCACCAGGAAGGTCACAATATAAATAGGCAGGAAAAATACCGCCCCGTACCAGAAGCAGTCCCAGATACTGCTGCCGTCGTAGCCACCCAGCAGTTCGATCAGCCAGCCGTGCCAGCCCTCGACGCCCTGCCCTGCATCCATCACGCCAGTGGCCTGGAAACCCAGGTTGTACATGCCGTAGAACATGGCGGGGAAAGCCGCCAGCCAGACGGTGATCATGATGCGTTTCAGGTCCACCCCGTCACGTACGTGAGCGGTGGATTTGGTGACCGAATCCGGTGCGTAGAGGAACGTGTCGAATACCTCAAACAGCGCAAACCACTTCTGGAAACGTCCACCTTCCTGAAAGTGGTGTTCCACATTGTCCAGAATTTTTCTCAATCCCACGGCTTAACCCTCCTTCTCTATGCGCGTCAGGTTGTCCCGCAGGATGGGACCGTATTCGTACTTGCCCGAACAGACATAACTGCACAGGGCCAGATCTTCTTCTTCCAGCTCAAGACAACCCAGGGCCTGTGCTGTCTCTGTGTCGCCCACGATAAGTGCACGCAGCAATTGTGTGGGCAGGATATCCAGGGGCATCACCTTCTCGAAACTACCGATCGGCACCATGGCGCGCTCACTACCGTTGGTGTTGGTGTTCATGGGCAGTGGCTTGGTGCCGAAGAAACTGGTGAAGTAAATGCCAAGGTTGGAGTGCTTTTTAAAGCCCGGAGACAGCCAGCCCATAAACTCCCGGTGGCGCCCTTCCAGCAGTACCGATACCTGGTTGTGATATCGCCCCAGATAGGCCGTGGCGCCATGGACAGCACGCCCCCCCAGCACCGAGCCGCTGACGATACGATTGTCGCCGTTTTTCAACTGCCCGGCACACAGTGCCTGCAGGTCCGCGCCCAGGCGAGTGCGTAACAGGCGGGGCTTTTCCACCTGAGGGCCGGCCAGGGCGATGACCCGGTCAGTATAAAGCCGTCCGTCGAGAAACAGGCGGCCGATAGCGATGACATCCTGGTAACCGATGTTCCACACGGGTTTGTCCGTGTTCGCACCGTGCAATAAATGTATATGGGTCCCCGCCAGGCCGGCCGGGTGCGGGCCATCAAACCGGGCGACTTCGATATTAGAGGCCGCACCCTGGGGAATCTGGGCACTGCCGGCCATACAGACATAAAGTTTGCCTGCGGTAAGCCTGGCCAACAGGTCCTGCCCCAGGCTAAACGCCTCGGCTTGTTCAGCAATGATCACTGCCGGATCCGCCGCCAATGGGTGTGTATCCATGGCGGTGACAAAAATTGCGGCGGCCTCAGCATCAAGTGCAGGAACTTTACTATAGGGCCGCGTGCGCAGGGCACTCCACTGGCCACTGAGCTGTAACTGCTCGCGAATCGCACTGGTATCCGGCACCGTCTCTGCTGTGCAGGTGTCGTATGCTTGCGCATCGTCACCGTCCACCTCGATAACCACCGATTGCAGTACCCGCCTGGCCCCACGATTGATGGCTGAAACCACGCCGCTGGCCGGTGCGGTGTAGCGCACGCCTTCGGTTTTCTTGTCGGTGAACAACAGCTGGCCAAGCATAACCCGGTCGCCCTCGCACACCGCCATGGTGGGTTTCATACCAACATAATCAAACCCGACCAACGCGACAGCGCGCGCGGTGGGTGCACCTTCAATAACTTGCTGGGGAACTCCCTGAATAGGGATGTCCATACCCCGCTTGATCTTGACCATACGACCTGCCTACATAATCAGAACAAATGTGGATGGGCTGGAAACTGTTTTGCAGGCATCGTGCTGCAAAACGCTACGCCTCATGAATCCGAGCCGCGCGCATTATAGCGGATTGCGCGCCCAAAGCGCCAGCTCAGGAAGAGCAGTTCTTTGATTTTGAACAAGTTTTGTACAAGTCATTCGGCCCTGGTCGAAGGACTTGTGCCCGAATCAGGCCTGTCGGGGGTAGACAGCGAAGTGAATCCCCGCCATTTGCTCCAGAATCCGGTGTACCTGGCAGCTATAGCCGAACTCATTGTCATACCACAGATACAACACGGCCTGCTTGCCATTAACAATGGTGGCCTGGGCATCGAAAATACAGGCGTGGCGCGAGCCAACAAAATCACTGGAAACCACCTCGGGCGATGACGAGTAATCTATCTGCTTGTGCAGGGGTGAGTGCAGTGCCTGGTTGCGCATGAACTCGTTGACCTCTTCCCCGGTGGTTTCCCTGGCCAATGTAAGATTCAGAATGGCCATAGAGACGTTGGGCGTCGGCACGCGGATAGCATTTCCGGTCAATTTACCCGCCAACTGTGGCAATACCTTGGCCACGGCGGCGGCCGCTCCGGTTTCGGTCAACACCAGGTTCAAGGGGGCGCTGCGACCGCGACGTGACGCCTTGTGGTAGTTATCAATAAGGTTCTGGTCGTTGGTGAACGCGTGTACCGTCTCCACGTGGCCGGCGACAATGCCGTATTCATCATCCATCACCTTCAGCGGTGGTGCTATGGCATTGGTGGTGCAGGATGCGGCGGAAATAATGGTGTCAGAGGGGTTGATAATATCGTTATTGAGCCCCGCCACCACATTCTTGAGGTCACCCTTGCCCGGTGCCGTCAGGATGACCTTGCTCACACCCTTGCTCTTGAGGTGCAGGGACAGGCCGTCTCTGTCTCGCCAGACACCGGTGTTGTCCACGATGATAGCGTTGTCGATGCCGTATTGGGTGTAGTCGATAGTATCCGGTCCGTCCGCGTAGATCACTTTGATTTCGTTGCCGTTGGCGATGAACGACTGGCGCTCCTCATCGACCCGGATAGTGCCCTCGAAAGCACCGTGCACCGAATCGCGACGCAGCAGGCTGGCACGCTTGACCAGGTCGTTGGGCGCTTTGCCTTTGCGCACCACAATAGCACGCAGTCGCAGGCAATCTCCGCCATCAGTCTTGTCGATCAGGATGCGCGCCATAAGCCGGCCAATGCGCCCAAAACCGTAGAGGACCACATCCTGCGGTTTGGCCAGGGGTTTACCCTGGGAGCCGATCAAATCAGATAGTTCCTGCTCGATATATTTATCTACGCTCAGGCCTGCGCCCGCGCCCTGATCGAAATAACGAACGGCCAGACGACCGACGTCGATGTGAGCCGGGCCCAGGTCGAGTTGGGACATGGCACTGAGAATGGGAAAAGTTTCAAATGCGGACAGCTCATTGCCCTCGACCTGCCGCACGTAACGGTGGTCTTTCATAATCTCAAATACAGAGCGGTTAACCAGCGACTTGCCGTAGATATAACACTTGACACTTTTCTCACGGGACAGCCGCCCTACCAGGGGAATCATGCCCTCGGCCAGCGCCTCACGCTCTTTCCAATCCTTGAAGTAGTCGTCGGGACGTGCTCGTTTGCGGTCATTCACTGTATATCACCCTTT
Organism: Gammaproteobacteria bacterium; assembly: GCA_003646415.1. Lineage (GTDB taxonomy): Bacteria > Pseudomonadota > Gammaproteobacteria > Pseudomonadales > Halieaceae > JBALVO01. The sequence goes on along the minus strand of QNFS01000062.1, from coordinate 885 downwards.
GTCTTGTACACTGTGGGGTCGGGGCGCGTATTATCGTCTGATGGCAAATGCCGCGCAAGTTGGTATCCGGCAAATTTACAGTCTCTGTTATCAACGCTCACTGGAGGTCGACACCACCTTCCCTATACAATGGCGCCCCTCTGGTGCTCACCGCAGCAAGCGACTCACACCCTATGTTCAGCAAGCTGGTCGAAAAAACGCCCTGGCCCCACAAAACAGCCACCCGCACCGCCATGGGGCCATTCTCCGGTAGTGCCGATGCGCGCTGTATCGCTGAGTTGGCCACGGCGACCCGCCTGCTGTTGGTGATAACCGCCGACACCAACTCCGCCCTCACGCTGGAGCGGGAATTGCCCTTTTTCCTGGATCAGCCACTGGAGATCCTGACTTTTCCCGACTGGGAAACCCTGCCCTACGATAGTTTTTCCCCACACCAGGACATCATTTCGGAGCGGCTGCGCACCCTTTACCGTCTGCCCGGTATGACATCAGGCATACTCATCGTACCGGTGCCAACATTGATGCACCGCCTGGCGCCCACCGCGTACATCGCCGGTTCCAGCCTGGTGTTGCAGGCGGGCCAGACACTGGACATCGACGCGTTCAGGCGCAACCTGCAACGCAATGGCTACATCAATGTAGAGACAGTTTACGAACACGGCGAGTACGCCCTGCGCGGCTCCCTGTTCGACATCTACCCGATGGGCAGCGAACTACCCTACCGTATCGACCTGCTTGACGACGAGGTGGATACGCTGCGCACCTTCGAACCAGAGAGCCAGCGCACAGTCGACAAAGTGGACGCCATCAACCTGCTCCCGGCCCGTGAATACCCCCTTAATCGCGCCGCTGTGAGCCGCTTCCAGCTCAACTGGTATGACAGTT
>QNFS01000061.1 GCA_003646415.1 Gammaproteobacteria bacterium | reverse complement strand
GTTTTTTGCCTTAAGGGAAATACCATTCAGTCAGAGGTAATTAAACAGCGACAAACCCTGCATTTTCACATAGGCCTGCTGGGCCGCCTGCAAGGCGGTCAGTTCCAGGTTGAAGCGGCTGATCGCCTCCGCGTAATCCAGATCCTGTATCCCGGAAAGGGTTTCCTGCAGTTGCACGTTAAAGCTCTCATTGATGTTGAGCTGATTTTCCACATGGTTGAGCCTGACGCCAACATCGGCCCTGACCTGCAACACATTCCCCAGCGCCTGGTCGATATTTTCCAGCGCCTGGCCCATAGCGTTATTCACCACCGCGATCTCCGCAGGCGAGGAACCGGAGCCATTGAGGTAATCGGCAATATTGCGCAGGGTGGTGAACATATCCTGCTTCACCGCCGATGTGACCTGAAAGCTGTCACCGTCCGCCGGCGCGCCATCGAAACCAATACTCGCGCCGACGAAGTCTATCGTGTCGCCCGCCACATAGTTGCCACTGGCTACCACTGCGGCAGTGGAGTCGGTAACCTGGTAGGTCACCGGGTCGTTTATGGCCAGCTGACTGAAGCTGATGGTGTAGTCATCGCTGACAAACGCGTTGCTTGCCGAACTGCTTCCCGCCACAGCGGTCCCCGTATTTCCGGCATCGGGCTCAATAGCGAAAGTACCATTGCCGGATGCGATCGACATAAACACATCAAAGCCGGAATCCCTCACCGCCACCTGGGTACTGCTGCCAAGTTGCAGGAATCGCTGGCCGTCATCACCATTATAGGTAAACCCATTGCCCTGACGTGAAAAGGGTTCTGACTGGGCCTGGAAGCCGGCAAAAATATACTCGCCGCTGGCACCGCGGGTATTAGCCAGCGCCTGTAGCTCATCGATGCGGGCCGTCACTTCCGTCGCAATGCTGCGGCGAGTTTCCGGGCTCTGGCTCGCATTATTGGCCTGCACCACCAACTCGCGCACACGCTGCAGCACATTGCCGACATCCACCAGCACGGTTTCTTCCAGGGCCAGCTGGCCCTGGGCCAGATTGCCGTTGCGCTGGTATTGATCAACCAGATCCAGGTCTCCCGTGATATCCATAATCTGAACCGCGGCTACCGGGTCATCGGAGGGAGTCAATACACGCCGTCCCGTCGCCAACTGCTGCTCAGTGTGGCCGAGCTTGCCCTGCTGCGCCAGGATGGCGGAAATACCCTGCTGGAAAATTTGAACACTGGACAGGCGCATGATGATTTCCTAGCGTCGCGTTGCGTTTAACAGGGTTTGGAACAGCTGGTCGGCGACGGCGATCATTTGCGCAGCAGCCTGGTACGCCTGCTGGAACCGAATCAGGTTGGCGGCCTCTTCATCCAGGTTGACACCTGAAACACTGTCCCTGGCGGCCACCGCCTGCTCCAGCAGGACGCTTTCCGTTGTACTGTTGGTCTTGGCCTGCCGGGTTTGCACCGCGATATCCGCCACCAGGCTGCCATAGGTATCCTGGTAACTGGCCGTGCCGCCCATCAGTTCCCGGGACGTTTGCAGGCCGGCCAGCAACAGCGCATTGCGGTTGTCACCGCTGCCATTGGCGTTATTCTCTATAATGAACTCGTCGCCGGGCTGGGGCTCACCACTCACGGCAAATTCAAAGCCGGCCAGGGACAGTGTCTTACCATTACTATCGGACGATGGGTCATAAGCCAGGGGACCGCCGGCCATACCGGCAACGTCAAAACCAGGCACTCCCGCGCCCATCGCATCGGGGTTGAAGGTCAGGGTGACCGGGCCGGCCAATGGCAGACCCGAGATATCGGTAACCGCCAGGCCGCCAATCACCGCCGAACCGGTATTGGTTAGTTCTTCCTGTGAGCGCAGCGGAGACGCGGCGGCAAAATCCTCTGGTCGGTTCAATACGACGGCGAACAGCATCGCCCCCTGCCGTGTCGGCTGGATAGCGAACGCATCTCCATCCACCGGCGCACCCGCGACATCGATGGTCAAACCATCGACAGTAAAGGGCCCCGGACCCGTCTGCCCGGCGTGGGTGGTGAGATTGGTGAGCGTCCATTGACCGCTATCGAAGCGCAGGCTGTAGTCGTCGCCGGTCAGGGCGGTGACATCGCTAATTACTGTGCTCACCGAGGACAGGCCGGAATTACCCGGATGAGCGGCAGACGTCGCCTCCAGTGGCAGAAAAAAATCACCGCCGGGCTGCCCGTTGAGATCCACACCCAGTTGGTGCTGCTCATTGACCGTCGCCGCCATTCCCGTCGCCAACAATCCCAACTGGTTTCTCGCGGGATCCAGCATTTGCTCACGAAAATCCAGCAGAGCGCCCAGCTCACCGCCACTGAGAAAACGACTGAGGTCGGTAATACTGCCTGTCGGGCCGGCGGCCCCCACCATGAACTGCGTAGCATCATAGGGATTAGCGGCAGTCTGGAGTTGTTCCGAGGTAAACCCAACCACCACTGGCTGGCCATTACCTATCATCACATTGATGGATCCGTCTGATTGCTCGACCGTGGTTACACCTATTTTTCCTGACAACTGCTGGATCAACTGGTCACGTGCATCCAACAGGTCGTTGGGTGGCTGCCCACCCGCCCGAGCCGTGGCCTGAACAATCTGCTTATTAATATCGGCGATACTATCGGCCAACGCATTGATATCACTGACAGTGGCTTCAATGTGGCCATTCAATTCGGCGTCAATACCGCGAAAGTTGCTATCGAGGTAGTGAAAGCGGTCCGCCAGTACCTGTGCCTCTCCCACTAACACCTGCCGCTCCGGCAGGGACCCGGGGTTGTTGGCTACATCCTGCACCGCACCAAAAAAACTGTCCAGTACAGGGGCGAGGCCAACCGCAGGGTCCGCCAACAGGCCGTCCAGCCTGCTGGATAGATCGTAAAAAGTTTGAAACTCAGCCTGGGCTGAAGTGCGAGAGCGCACCTCTGAGGACAGGAACTGATCATAGAAACGCTCAACGGAATCGACTGTCACCCCATTGCCAATGAAGCTCCCGCCCGTAAACTGCGCCGGTAAGGTATCGAAATTCACGCGCTGACGACTATACCCCTCCGTATTGACATTGGAGATGTTATGACCCGTAGTCGATAGGGCCTGCTGTAGCGAGAGCAGTGCCGATGTTCCAAGATTTAACAGATCTGCCACAATGTTCTACCCGCAAAGTGTCCCAATAATCCCACCGTTCTTGCCCTAATAGCGGCAATTATCAGAAATTCTTTAGCTCATTGATTACCGAGCCGACCGCCGTCGTGCCGATAATATCCATAATTTTCTCCGCATAGCCGGGATCAGTCGCATAGCCGGCATCCTGTAATCCGCTTAGAAATTCCCGACTGTCGGCGACTTTTTCCAGCGCCTGCTGATAGCGCGGATTGCTTTTCAAAAAACCCACATAATCCTCGAAGCTGCTGGCTATAGAGTCGTATACGCGAAAATTCGCTTTCTCCATCGCCGCCACACCGTCGCGAAATTCCAGTGAACCAACGGATGCGGTCTCTCCGTCCCAGGTCTCCCCGGCCTTGATGCCAAACAAATTAAAGCTGCTGCTTCCATCAAGGGACTGAATGACTCTCTTGCCCCAACCCGTTTCAAGCGCAGACTGGGCCACCAGAACCAATGGATCAAGGCCCAGCTTTTTGGCGGCATCAACCGCATGATCCCAAACGCCGCGAATAAACTCCTCCGGGGACAACGGGTCCCAGCCAGTTTGTCGATGGTCCGCATCAGCCGGCGCCGGTTCAACCCTGTCCCCGGCCGCTGCAACGGTTGAAACGCTGGTTTTATTAGATCCGGTCTCAGTAGATCCATTTTTGCTAGAGGAGACAACGCTCAGGTGCCGCCTGACATCGCTTAGTAAACTGGCGAGCGGGAAGACGCTCTGGTCGTCGCCCGGTCTCTCCCGTGGAGATCGCGTTCCGTCCAGTTGCTCAACAAGAATATCCGACAAACCCAACACCCCGCCACCTGACAATTGCAGCGATATCTGCTGGTCAAACATGTCCTGGTAGAGCTCCATTTGATTGCTATCGAACAGGCCGCCCTCGATAGTCGCATCGCGCATCGACTTGAGCATCATCTGCACGAACAGCGATTCAAACTGCGCCGCTACCTCATCAACGGCTTCTGTGGGCGCCTTGATCGCCTGGGTACGGAGGGTAGATAAGCCCTGGAAGTCATAATACGCCGCTGCACCTGCGATACTCATTATCTTATCCCTACCTGAATCACTATCAGCCCTTAGATCACTACCAGCTCCGCACGCAAAGCGCCTGCCTTCTCCAGCGCTTCGAGAATCGCCACCAGATCGCCCGGCGCCGCACCCACTCTGTTCACTGCGGCCACCAGGTCTTTCAAGGTCACGCCGGGGTCTATATAAAACATCCGCCCTTCCTGCTCAACAGACACAGTCGAATCCGGTGTGACAACCGTCTTGCCGCGCCGGGCGAACGGGGCAGGCTGACTGGCCTCCCAATTTTCTGAAATGCTGACTGTCAGGTTACCGTGGGCTACCGCCGCCGGCAGTAGCCGCACTTCGCTGCCTATTACCACGGTGCCACTGCGCGAATTGATAATCACCCGCGCCGGTGCGGAGCCGGGCTTCACGCTCAGGTTTTCCACGACCGAGACAAACGCCACCTTTTTCGCGGATTCCAGCGGCGCGTCAATTTCAATGGTGGCGCTATCCAGCGCCCTGGCCACATCCGGTCCCAGGCTGTCATTAATACTTTCGGCCATCCGCATGGCCGTGGTGAAATCGGGTGAGTTCAGGCTCATCACCAGCTTCGCCTCTTGGCTAAAAGGGCTGGGCACCGCTCGTTCCACGGTAGCGCCATTGGGAATGCGACCAGAATTCGATACATTGACCGCGACACTGGAACCGTCGGCGCCCTCGGCGCCAAAACCACTGATGATCAAATTGCCCTGCGCCATCGCATAGAGTTGGCCATCGGCGCCCTTAAGCGGTGTCATCAACAGGGCACCACCACGCAGGCTCTTGGCGTTGCCCAGTGAAGAAACCGTCACATCGATAGTCTGGCCCGGCCTGGAAAACGGCGGGAGCTCCGCGTGCACCATAACCGCCGCCACGTTCTTCAGCTGGGGATCACGAATACCAGTGATCACCACACCCAGTTTCGCCAGCATATTCTTGACAGCCTGTATCGTAAATGGCGTCTGGGTCGTCTGGTCTCCGGAACCATCCAGGCCCACTACCAGGCCGTAACCGATCAACTGGTTGCTACGCACGCCGTTGAAGGTCACCAGATCCTTAATCCTCTCAGCTACCACCAGTTCAGACTGTAGCAGCATCACCACGACGATGAAGATAGATACGACGCCTCTATTCCTGCCCGTAAAGCTCATTTTACTCACTCCTAGAAAGGCCATATCGGACTGATAAAGAATCGCGACAACCAACCTACTTTATTCACGTCCTGCGTCGCCCCGGTGCCGCTATACGATATGCGCGCATCGGCTATTTTGGTTGAGAGTATAGTATTGCTTGTGGATATATCGACCGACCGGATGATGCCCCGCAATCGAATGTATTCGTTGCCCTGGTTAATTTTGATCCATTTCTCGCCCTGTACGTAGAGGTTGCCGCCGGGATACACCTTGGCGACTGTCACTGAAATACTTCCCTGCAGACTGTTGCTCTGGTTACTGGCGCTGTCGCCTTTGAAGGCGCTTTTTGAGGATAAGTCGAAAGCGAGATTATTGTCATTGCCGAGGTCTACCAGATTGCCAGCAATCACCGGGTTGTCGATCACCGTGGAGTTGTCCTTATCGAGCGCGGTATCACTACTTTTGGTGCCGTCTGTGGCCTCCGCCAGGACGACAGTCAGGATATCACCCACCTGGCGGGCCCGCAGGTCCTCAAACAGGACCAGATTGTGCCCGACATTTTGATAGATGGAGCCGGTGGGCGCCAATGCCTGTGGCTCCGGGTAAGGGTCAAATGGTTCCACCGCCGCGTAATCCGGGTGTGTATTCTCCGGTGTATTGCTGCAAGCGCCGAGTAGTAACGCAGCCGCTATAGAAATAAAAATGCTCTGGACCAATTTCATCCGGGTCACCTAGAGGTTATTCGCCACATACTGCAGCATCTGGTCGGTAGTCGAGATAGCACGGGAGTTCATTTCATAGGCCCGCTGGGTTTCGATCATATTCACCAACTCTTCAACAACATTGACATTGGAGCTTTCTACATGACCCTGCAGAACGACCCCGAGGCCATTGAGCCCTGGATTTCCAGACTGGGCCGAGCCACTGGCACTTGACTCTACAAACAGGTTGTCGCCAACAGCCTGCAACCCTGCCGGATTGACAAAATCTGCCAGCTGTACATTGCCAATCTGGCTGATAGCCGAGGACCCCGGCAGACGAACCGACACGGTGCCATCACCACCGATGGTCACAGACAGCACGTTTTCTGGAATGGTGATCGCCGGCTGCATCAAAAAACCACCTGAGGTCACCAACTCGCCCTGTTCGCTCATCTGGAAGGTACCATCGCGCGTGTAGGCCTCGGTGCCGTCTGGCAGCAGGATCTGGAAAAAGCCGCGGCCCTGTATCGCCATATCCAGCTGGTTATCGGTTTTCTGTATATTGCCCTGTGTAAACAGTTTCTCGGTAGCCACCGTGCGCACTCCCGTACCCAACATCAACCCGGAAGGCAGCTCCGTATCCTGCGATGACTGCGCACCTACCTGGCGCACATTCTGATAGAGCAGGTCTGCAAAAATGGCCCTGCTACTCTTAAAGCCAGTCGTGCCGGCGTTAGCCAGGTTGTTGGCGATATTGGACATCTTTGTCTGCTGTGCATCCAGCCCGGTTTTTGCAATCCACAATGCCTGGTTCATTCTTGCGCTCCTTAGCTCAAACTCATCAATTGCGTCGAGGCCTGATCAAGCTGCTCTGCGACTTTCATTATTTTGATATGGTGCTCAAACTGTCGTGATAATTCGATCATACGCACCATGGCCCCGACAGAATCGACATTGCTCGATTCCAGGGAACCGGAGAGCAGGGTAACGTTGGCATCAGCCGCGACCTCTTCACCACTTACCATTTGAATGACCCCACCGGCGCCCTTGTTCATCTGCATGGTATCGGGGTTGACCAACTTGATCCTGTCTATTGCCGCCAGGGTATTCGGGTCCTCACCCAGGGGGACGATGGACACGGTGCCATCAGCACCAATCGCGATACTGGAATAAGGGGGCAGGGCGATGGGGCCTGAGTTACCCATGATCTGCTGGCCCGCACCATCGATCAGTTGCCCGAATTCATCAATGTGCAAATCACCACGACGACTGAAACCCTCGGATCCATCAGGCGCCATCACCACTATCCAGCCCTTACCGTTGATCGCGACATCCAGGTCACGTCCGGTAGAGTTGATGACGCCTTCCCTGAAATCCACCCCGGAATTATGCATACCCGAATACACACGACTCCCCATCTGCTCGCCGGACAGCAGTGCACTTTGGGCCGAAATCAAATCGGCCCGAAATCCCACCGATGAGGCATTGGCGAGATTGTGGGTATTAACAGCCTGGGCGAGCATGGTTTCTCCCGCACCGGAGGCTGCAATGTAGACTAGATGATCCATCGCTCGGGTTCCGCTCTATTAACGCAGGTTTATCACAGTTTGGGTGATCGTGTCCTCAGTCTGAATGACCTGGGCATTCGCCTGGAAATTCCTCTGCGCGACTATCATATTGACCAACTGTTCGGTGATGTCCACATTCGATCCCTCAAGGGCACCGGATTGCAACACCCCTAAACCAGAGCTGCCGGGCGCCCCCAGAGTCGCTGCACCGGATGAAAACGTCTCCGCCCAGCTGGTATCGCCCGTGGGCTGCAAGCCATTGGGATTGGAGAAACCGGCGATAGCTATCTGCCCCAGGGCCCGGGCTTGTCCGTTAGTGTAGCGGGCGAACACCACACCGGTGTCATCAATTTCCAGGCCGTGTAGCTGGCCGGTTGTAAAACCATCCTGTACCGCGCTACTGACGGCGAACTCAGCGCCGAACTGGGTGAATTGCGACATCGATATCGTTAAATCCTGCGGGTCGGCCCCGGTCGGCAATCCATTCTCATTCAACGGGTTCCAGCCGTTGATACTGATATCAACTGGTAGGGTGGTCGGGTCAAACTTGCCGTTGGACTGAAAGGTGAGCGTATCCGGCCCGGAGGTGGTGACACCATCTACCAGGGAGTGCACCTCCCACTCATTGGCGTTGGCGGTCTTGACAAAGTACGTGCTCATCGCGTGCGCATTGCCCAACCCATCATAGATCGTCACGGTGGTGGTCGCATTGAACGAGTCTGGGTCGGGTACTGTGGGGGGCATCGCGAAGGCGTCAAAGGGCCCGCCAAAAGGCACGGCGGGCGCAATCTCCCGCGAATCCAGGTTGGCGGTGAGATCCGCAAGCCCCGTGGGGTTAGGGTCGATCAGCGAGGTATCCAACTGCAGGTCACCCGCCTGCCCGGCGATTTCGCCAACACTATTCACCCCAAAGGCCTGCAGGCGGTGGCCTTCGTTAGTGACAAGAAAACCCTCCCGGTCTACCTGAAAATTACCCGCCCGGGTATAAAGCGAGGCGCCGTCGTCACTGAGAAGGAAAAAACCATTGCCGTTGATCGCCAGATCAAGTGCATTATTGGTAAAGCTGATATTGCCCTGGGTGAATTCCTGTGTGACACCCGCCAGACTCACACCTTTACCAATGGCGTTACCTCCGGCACCAAGCAAACTGGTCGCATAAACGTCCGCGAACTCGGCCCTGGACGATTTAAAACCCGTGGTAGAGCTGTTGGCAATATTGTTGCCGATAACACCGAGATCTGCTGTTGCTGCATTGATCCCTGAGACTGCGGTTTCAAACGCCATAATCGTTCTCCTGATAGATTGACTTTGTTATTTATAAAAAGCTCTTCACTGCTGGCAGGCCCACCTGGTCGCCACCCGCCAAATTCAACACCACACCGGCACCCCTGGGATCGATGGAGACAGACTCCACAAGGCTGTGGGCATATACCGAAACCGCCTGTACCTGATCCGAAATAACCGCCTCGGCACTCACCCTGTATTGACCGGGTGGCGCCGTATTGCCAGAGTCATCGACACCATCCCACTGGATTTTAATTTCTCCTGACGCTGTGGCGCCCAACGTGCGAGTGTGCACCAATCGGCCACCCATATCCTGGATATAGAGCGTCACACCAGAACTACTCCGTGGCAGGTCAATAGTGGCATCGAGCATCTCTTCCGGCACCAGGGTTCCTAGGTTCGATTCCGTAACCACCTTGTGGCCGACCAGGGCAGCCGCCTCCAGGGTTTGATTCGAAGAGAGAATGCTGGAGAGCTCACTAAACCCCTGCTGTAAACCCTGAATTCCGTCTACCGTTCCAAACTGGGCAATCTGCGACAGGAACTCAAAATTATCCATGGGCTTGGTCGGGTCCTGATTTTCCAACTGAGCCACCATCAGCTCCATAAAATCCTCTTGCCCCAGCTCACCAGCCCGTCTAGCGCCTGTGGCTGCATTTGAAGTTGTCGGGAACAGCTCTGACAGACTCGCGGTTGATTCCATTACCCTCTCCTACTGTTTAGCTGCCAAGGCTCAAAGTGCGCATAATCAGCTGTTTTGTGGTGTCCATCGCTTCGACACTGCTCTGGTATGAACGCGACGCCGAAATCATGTTGGCCATCTCTTCCACGGAATTTACATTGGACATGTAGATATAGCCTTCCATATCCGCCATCGGGTGACTGGGAGAGTACTCTTTACGCGGAGGTACCTCGCTTTCCACAATGCCCTCAACCCTCACACCTGCAGCCTGCTGTGTCGTCAGTGCCGAGTCGAATACCGAGGAGAACACCGGGTATCGCGCACGGTAGGCTGTTTCAGCACTTTCGCCCACGACACCCGCATTGGCCAGGTTGCTGGCAATAGTGTTCAAGCGCACACTTTGTGCAGACAGGGCCGACCCGGAGATATCAAAAACATTAAACAGGCTCATTTCTACTCCCCCCGCAGAGCCAGCAGTACTGACTTGATGCGGCCATCCAGGAAATTCAAGCTGGCTTGATAACGGATGGCATTGTCCATAAAAGCCGCATGCTCCTGCTCAGTTTCCACAGTATTGCCGTCCAGTGATGACTGGTGAGGAAGACGGTACATCAGGTTATACTGCGAGTTACCGACATCGAAATGATAAATACTGGATTTCAGTGGCTGTGCGCGTTCATCCTGAGCCCAGGTGAGGGCATCGCCGAATTCAATGTCTCTCGCTTTGTAGCCAGGCGTGTCCGCATTGGCCAGATTCGCGGAAATTACCTCAAATCGATGTGCGCGGATGGAAAGCGCCTGGGGGGACACACCGAAAAGTCTATCAATTACATTCATATAATTGCTCCTTTGCCTATCAACAAACACAATCCATGCCAGAAAAATAATAACCATTAATATCATATAGTTATGATGGATTTGTAACAGATTTAGATTCAAAAAACGGCAATCATCCGCCACTGCGGCAATCATTGCCGTCATACCGGCCAGCAACAAGTAACTGGCACGAAAGATGCTACATATCCAGGGGAAGGTGATTTTGAGCAGATAATGACAATTTTTTGGCGCTGGCGTTTATGGACACTGTTAACAATAACTGGATACTGCCTGTTTATCCCCTGTGCCGGTGCCGCTGAGAATCAGCCGCTGGACAGCATTGTCACCGCCGCCGTTGCTGCCGGCGAAGAACGTGCCCGGCAACACGGATATGACAATGTATCGATCAAGGTTCGGCCACTGGACCAACGGCTGCGCCTCCCACAATGCAGCAAGCCACTATCGGGCTTTATTCCCCAGGCCAGCCACGTACTCGGCTCTGTCAGTATCGGAATCGGCTGTACCGGCGCAAAATCCTGGACCATTTATGTCCGCACTCACATCAGCGCCCAGCGGACCATCCCCGTACTGGTAAGACCGCTGGCACGCAATACACTGATTACCAGGGCCGATATCAAACTCATCAACCAGCCTATAGAATCCGCCACTAATGGCCTGATATTCGACCCTGAGCAGATTATTGGCATGGAAACCACCCGACCACTGGATGCCGGTTCAACCATCAGGGTAAATCATTTGCGCCCACCCAAGGTTATAAAGCGGGGGCAGCAGGTAACATTGGTAACCGGTCTCGATGGGCTGGAAGTAAGGATTCAAGGCAAAGCACTTAGAGACGCCGCGGCAGGTGAACGAGTTTCCGTGACCAATCTGAGTTCCGGTAAACAAATAGAAGGCATAGCCCATTCCGATGGGACTGTCAGCGTGCGATAATTGGTTTCGAATTAGCTAAAGCTTTTATGAAGTCTGTCGATATTTATAACCAGGCCATACAATTTTATGAAAAATGTAGACAATGCGATGAGTATCAGACCCCCTAGAGCAGACCTGAACCAGGGCTCCCAGCCACCGACCAGGGTAGCGGGAACATCCGGTACCTCTGCAGCGCCGGGCGACGAGGGCTCGAGGGTCAGCAGCGATACTGTGACCTTCACCAATAACGTTGCAGAGATGCTCAAGCTGGAAGAAAATCTGGCCAATATACCCGACATCGACGACGCCCGTGTCACTGCCATAAAGGCATCCATCGCAGATGGGGTCTACCAAATTGATCCCGAGAAAATCGTCAACGGCCTGCTAAAAATTGAAAAAGGCTTCAGCTGAGACAATGATCCCCGAACAACAACTAGCCTCTTTGCTCAGTCGCGAAATTAATTGCCTACAGATGCTGCTGGACATCCTCAATCAGGAATATAATGCACTGATTAGCGCTGATATCAATGCAATCGAGCAGGCGACTACAGCTAAAAATCAGGCGCTGGCTACCCAGGCAGAAATAACACAATCTCGCCGAAACATGACCATCCAATCATCTTTTAGCGGCACCAATGAAGGATTGCAGCAGTTGATAGCCACCTGTGAAAACCAGAAAGAGCTTTCCGCCTCTTTCTCACTCCTGTCCTCACTTGCCCGGCAGTGCAAAATCACCAATCGCTCCAACGGCCGGCTGATCTTGCAAAAACAGCAACAAGCCCGTGGCGCATTGGATATCATTCGCCAATCAGACCACAATACGCCCACTTATTCTGGCCAGGGCAAGACCACGGCCATACTGGATACACGCTCACTGGGCAAGGCCTGACGTAGGGCAGCATTCGGGGCGGTCATGCACAACGCCAGAAATTCCTCACCTTAACTGGTACGGCTGTCTACCAGGGGCCAACTCTACGCAGGCGTCTGGCAGTCACCTTTGCAGGTGGAGCCGGCCACTTCAAGCAAACTTGTACCACTTCTTTTTCACAGAATATACGGCAACCTGGTTTCTACCCCTTTTTTTAGCATCATAGAGCGCTTCATCTGCCATCCTGATGAGGTCCATTTTATCAAGGCTGTCTTCAGCAGAGCTGACTATGGAGGCTATTCCAAAACTGGCAGTTACACGATACCTCTCGACGCCCTCGGTAAACGATTGTTCTTCAACTGCAGAACGAAGTTTTTCAGCTACGAGGAAAGCGTTTTCCTCTGTAGTTTCGGGTAGAATCACCACAAACTCTTCGCCACCATAGCGGGCCAGGACGTCGTACTCCCTCAGATTCGCCCCCATGACTCTGCTGAATTCAGTAAGGACGAAGTCACCCACCAAGTGCCCATGGTCATCATTGAAACGTTTGAAATGATCAATATCCACAAGTACCAGCGAAAGAGGATTCTTGTTGCGAGCTGTCCTATTGAGTTCCTTATCCAGTGCACTTTGAAAATATCGATTGTTATAAATACCGGTAAGCCCGTCCATGTCGGCCAGGGTTTTTAGCAACTTATTCTTTTCCTGAAGATCTTTAG
>QNFS01000060.1 GCA_003646415.1 Gammaproteobacteria bacterium | reverse complement strand
GGTGACCGGAGACGTTCAATACGTCATCCACACGGCCGGTGATCCAGTAATAGCCGTCCTCGTCGCGTTTGGCGCCGTCGCCGGTGAAGTAGTAGCCCGGGTAATTGCTGAAATAGGTGTCCATCATGCGCTGGTGGTCGCCGTATATGCTGCGGATCTGGCCGGGCCAGGAGGATTTTATCACCAGGTAGCCGGCACCCGCGCCCTCGATTTCAGCGCCGTCCTCGTTCAGCAGAGCCAACTCCACGCCGAAGAAGGGGAAGGTGGCGGAGCCGGGTTTCAGGTCGGTGGCCCCCGGCAGCGGCGTGATCATGTGGCCGCCGGTTTCAGTCTGCCACCAGGTGTCTATGATGGGGCAGCGCGAGTCACCGACGACCTGGTAATACCATTCCCAGGCTTCCGGGTTGATCGGCTCACCCACCGTGCCCAGTAAGCGCAGGCTGGCGCGGGAGCTGCGTGTGACCGGCTCATCGCCTACCGCTTGCAGGGCGCGGATGGCAGTGGGCGCGGTGTAGAAGATATTAACCTGATGCTTATCCACGACTTCCCAGCAGCGGCCGGCGTCGGGGTAGGTGGGCACACCCTCGAACATCAGGGAGATGGCGCCGTTAGCCAGCGGGCCGTACACGATATAAGTGTGGCCGGTGACCCAGCCCACGTCAGCGGTACACCAGTAGACTTCACCCTCGCGGTAGTCGAACACGTATTTGAACGTCATGGCGGCTTGCAGCAGGTAGCCACCGGTCGTGTGCAGCACGCCCTTGGGTTGGCCGGTGGAGCCGGACGTGTAGAGAATAAACAGCGGGTCTTCCGCATCCATGGATTCAGGCTGGCATTCACTACCTGCGGCTGCTACCGCCTCGTGATACCAGACGTCCCGGCCATCCTGCCAGTCAATATCGCTGCCGGTGCGTTGTACCACCAGGCAGGTGTGGACATTGGGGCAGGAGGCCAGGGCCTGGTTGGCGTTCACTTTAAGTGGAATGTTCTTACCGCCGCGCACGCCTTCATCGGCGGTGATCAGGGTCTGGCAATCCGAGTCCAGTATGCGGTCTTTCAGCGCAGCGGGGGAAAAGCCGCCGAATACGATGGAGTGCACGGCGCCGATGCGGGTGCAGGCCAGCATGGCGTAGGCAGCCTCCGGAATCATCGGCATGTAGATGCACACCCGGTCGCCCTTGCTCACGCCACGCGCCTTGAGAGCGTTGGCCAGCTTACACACATGTTCTTTCAACTCGCTGTAGGTGATGTGCGTGCTGTCGGCAGGGTCATCCCCCTCCCAGATCAGCGCGGTCTGGTCCGCACGCTCGGGCAGGTGCCGGTCTATGCAGTTGTAACTTACGTTTATTTTGCCACCCGCAAACCACTGGGCGTCGCCCTTGACGAAATCGTAGCTGACGACCTTGTCCCAGGGCTGGTCCCAGGACAGGAACTCACTGGCCATCTCGCTCCAGAAGCCATCGGGATCCTCGATCGAACGTTGGTACATCGCCTGGTATTGATCGGCGTTGATGTGGGCATCCTTGAAGTTGGCGGGAACCGGATGGATAGGAAATTCAGACATGTTGGTCCTTCCCTCTATGAGTTTGGTGAAAACAGGATGATACTTGGCCAACCAGGTAGTGCAAGCCGACCAAGGCCTGATAGGCGGGGTGAGCGAAAAAAGGCGCGCCGCTTAGTGGCCGCCGGCCAGCATGCCCCAGTCAGATACAGGGTTCAGGGCCAGCCTCACGTTGTCGATCAGGCGTGTGGATCCCAGCGTGGCGGCGACCAGGATGGCGATTTCTTCTGTATCTTCAGTGACTGTACGCAGGGTGCGGGCGTCCCGGATAGCGAAGTAGTCCGGCTTAAAACCCACCTGCAGCAGCTTCATGCGGGCGTGGGATTCCAGTTGCAAAAAATTGTCGAAACCGCAGGCGATAGCCTCACGGCAGCTGTTCAGGGTCTGGTGCAGTACGGGTGCGATGCGTCGCTGCTCCAGGGACAAATAACCGTTGCGAGAGCTCTTGGCGAGCCCGTCTTCATCCCTGGCCGTGCGCACACCGACAATCTCGATGGGCATACACAGATCCAGGGTCATCTTGCGTACGATCGACAGTTGCTGAAAATCCTTTTCGCCGAAAAGCGCCACATCGGGCTGCACAATATTGAACAACTTGTTGACGACGGTTGTGACGCCATCGAAGTGGCCTGGCCGGCTGCTGCCGCACAGTGTATCACCCAGGTTCGGTACCTGTACCTGGGACTGTGCGTCCATGCCCTCGGGATAAATTTCCTCAACGCCGGGTGCGTACAACACCTGAACCCCTTCGCTGAACAATTTCTCCTTGTCCACCGCCAGGGTGCGGGGGTAGGCGCCCAGGTCTTCATTGGGACCGAATTGCAGTGGGTTGACAAAAATACTGACCACGACGACATCGCACAGGCTTTTAGCCTTGCGCACCAGGTCGAGGTGACCTTCGTGAAGGTTTCCCATGGTGGGAACAAAGGCGATACTCTGGCCGATCTGGCGAAAGCCGTGTAGAGCGGATTGTAACTGGGCGTTGCTGCTATAAGTTCGCATATCTACCTGATCCCTGCGCTACGGAATGGTGATGCTAAACCAGTAAAAACACTAGTTTCTCACC
The DNA here is from genome assembly GCA_003646415.1 of Gammaproteobacteria bacterium. GTDB lineage: Bacteria > Pseudomonadota > Gammaproteobacteria > Pseudomonadales > Halieaceae > JBALVO01. The sequence continues at coordinate 10,305 of QNFS01000060.1, read as the reverse complement.
CGCACCAAGCCAGTGCTTTGGCGGGGTGGAAAGTATGCCCCAAGCTCCAGGTCTGGGCAACGGGTTTTTATGAAAAATTCACAGTCTTTGTTACCAAAAGAAGCAAATTGTTCAGGAATACACACAGGTGGTACTTTTTGTAAGTGAGCGCACACTATCTTTGGTGCCGGGGAGGTGTGGAAGGCGAGAGGATGAGGTCTGCGAGAGAGTGCGTTCCGCACACCATGACTGAGGAATCAGGTGTAGGTGTGCTCTTCCCGGGGGTATTCTCCGGCTTTGACGGCGTCCACAAAGGCCTTTAAGCCGCCTTGAATAGTGGTCTGGCCAGCCATGAAGTTATGTACGAAGCGTGCCGTATGATCGGACAGGCCCAGCAGATCGTGCATTACAAGTACCTGTGCATCCGTGCTGGCGCCGGCGCCGATACCGATTACCGGGATGTCCAGCTTGCGGCTGATATCCGCGGCGAGGCGCGAGGGAATGCACTCCAGTACCAGCAGGCTGGCGCCCGCATCCTGGATTTCCACGGCATCTGCCAATATGGACTTGGCTTCCTTCGGGGTGCGGCCCTGTACCTTGAATCCACCGAAGGTATTGACTGACTGTGGGGTGAGGCCCAGGTGGGCGCAAACCGGTACGCCGCGCTCCACCAGCATGCTGATGCTATTGCTGAGCCAGGTGCCGCCCTCCATCTTGACCATCTGCGCGCCGGCCTGCATCAGGCGGGTGGCGTTGTCCATGGCCTGTTCCGGTGTGGTGTAGGACATGAATGGCATATCGGCGATGACCAGGGCGTCGGGCGCGGCGCGGCACACACACTCAGTGTGGTAGGCCATGTGATCCAGGGTGACGGGAATGGTGCTGTCGTGGCCCTGCAGCACCATGCCCAGGGAATCTCCCACCAGGATGGCTTCGGCGCCCGCCTCGCTGATGATGCGAGCAAAGGTGGCATCATAGGCGGTGATACAGACAAACTTCTCCCCGGCGGCTTTTTTCTTGTCCAGGGTGCTGATTGTGATTTTGCCCATTTCTCTATCCGAAAAAAGTGGGATTGAAATAATGGCGGCCGCTGCGAATGTCCAGCAGGTAGTCCACCAGATGGCTGTAATCTGTCTCGCCGTCGACCAGGTCGATTTCGCTGGCATTGACGATGAGCAGAGGAGCGCCATCGTAATATAGAAAGAACTCACTGTACACTTCGTTCAGGCGCTCGAGATAGTCCCTTTTTATGGCCTGCTCAAAGGGTACACCGCGGTTGTCTATGCGCGATAGCAGGACATCGGTGGAGGCCTGCAGATAGATCACCAGATCCGGTCGGGGGGCGTCTATGGTGAGTTGCTGGTAGACTTTTTCGTAGAGCTGGAATTCATCCTGCTCCAGATTAATCCGTGCGAACAAGGGATCCTTCTCAATCAGGAAGTCAGAGACCCGTACCGGCTCAAAGATATCCGCCTGTCGCATATCCTGAATTTTCTGGGCGCGCTGGAACAGGAAGAATAACTGGGTGGCCAGTGCCGCCTGCTTGTGATTGCGATAGAATCTTTCCAGGAAGGGATTATCCTGGGCGTCCTCGAGCAGGGTGTTGTAGTTGAAGCTGGCCGCCAGTTTCTTGGCCAGGGTGGTTTTACCTACGCCGATGGGCCCCTCCACGGCGATAAAGGCGGGTGGTGTACGCCCTTTCATGTCGATGTTGATGGCCGTTGTCTCACGCATCAAAGCATGGCCCTCGTTTACCCCTTGTCCCCGCGGACATTAGTCATTATTGAATTGCAGGCCCGCCCTCTCCAGGGTGTTCCCTGGGCAAGCAGCTACTAATGTATCAAGATCTGTGCCGTCCGGCAGCACCAAATTTGCACCGCTGATTTCAAGCAGTGGATAAAGTACAAAATTGCGCTGCTGCATCTCCGGGTGAGGTACTGTCAGCCTGGGGCTGTCTATATTCTGGTCGCCGTACAGCAGGATATCGAGGTCCAGGGTGCGCGGCCCCCAGCGCACGCCGTGTACGCGGCCCTGCTCCTGTTCGATTTGCTGCAGCGCGTCCAGTAGTCGCAGTGGGGCTAATGCAGTGGCCAGTAGCAGTACAGCGTTAAGGTAGTCCGGTTGTACAACCGGGCCTGCCGGGGCGCTGCGATAGATGCTGGAGGTGCGTTCGACCCGGGAGTCGGGCAGCTTGTTCAGGGCGGCAAACGCGCATTGTAACTGTGCGGTCGGATCTTGTAGGTTGCTGCCCAGGGCGATGTAGGCCGCTGTCATGTTCCTGGGTTGGGGCGGCGTGTGCGGGTTCTGTGCCCCCCCTGATTGCCCTTGCCAGACGCGACCTGCGCCAGGCGCTGTTCCAGTGGTAGTTCCTGAAACTGTGTCCACCAGTCGCCGATATCGCCTGTGTCCTCCCCCGCCTGTTCGCGCAACAGCAGGAAGTCATAGGCGGCGCGGAAGCGACGGTGATCCACCAGTTCGGCTGCCTTGCGTCCCTGGCGGCGCTGCAGGCGCAGTTGGAACTCCCATATTTCCCGCATGGGCTGGCTGAAGCGTCGCGGAATGGAGATGTGTCTGGCGGCATCGCCAATGGTCTGTTGCGCGGCGCTGTGCATGGCTACCATGGGTGCGTCGCCATGATTCTGTTTGTGTAGCGCCAGCTTGCTGGCAACTGGCCACAGTAGTGCTGCGAGAAGGAAAGCCGGAGTGACGGGCTTGCCCTGTGCTATACGCTGGTCTGTATTGCCCATGGCGGCGCGTATCAGGGACAGTGCGGTGGCATTGTGGTGCATGCAGGCACTGGTGTCCGGGAACAGGTATTGCAGTAGGTCGTACTCCACCAACTTATCCAGGGTTGCCGCAGCGAAGCCTGCCAGGAACAGTTTGAGAAATTCGTCGAACAAGCGCGCGGCGGGAATTTCGCCAAGCAGTTGGGCACAGCCGGGAATCGCCCTGGCCGTATGTTGGTCTATAGTAAAATCCAGCTTGGCGGCGAAGCGCACGACGCGCAGCATGCGCACCGGATCTTCCGTGTATCGTACTCGAGGATCGCCAATAATACGGATACTGCGCCGTTTGAGGTCCTCCAGTCCGTGAGTGTGATCGAAAACCTCAAACTTGCCAGAGTCGTAATACAGGGCGTTTACCGTGAGGTCGCGTCGTACTGCATCCTCTTCCAGTGTGCCGTAGACGTTGTCCCTGAGCAGCAGGCCGCTGGCCGACTGGCGGGAGTGGTTGCCACCGTGCTCTGCGCTGGGCTCGGCGTCATTGTCGTGGTGGCCACGAAATGTGGTGACTTCAATGATTTCACGCCCGAAGCGCACGTGTACGATGCGGAAGCGGCGACCAATAATGCGGGAGTTGCGAAACAGTGCGTGGACGTCCTCCGGGGTGGCATCTGTTGCGATATCAAAATCTTTGGGGTGCCCGCCCAGCAGTAAGTCGCGCACTGCGCCCCCTACCAGGTAGGCCTGATATCCCTTGTTACGCAATCGCGACATGACTTTGAGCGCGCTATCGCTGATATTTTTGCGGGATATGCAGTGCTGATCCCTGGGGATTACGTTCAAGCGATTGTGTGCCTGTGGCGGTTCTGGACAGGCGCGAAGTCTACCACAGAAGTGGCGGTATCGCCTGTGGCTGTCAGCGCTGGTGCCGGATGGGTGTAGTGAATGATGGGGAAAACAAAGTTTTCCCCATCCAGGTCTCACGTTAGGAGTTATTGTTATTTCTGGGTGGCGTTATTTTTATTAGGTGTTATAAAAACATAGTTTTATATGAACGCCTAAGTTCTTAAAGGTGTAACTACTACACCTTTGTAGCGGCGATCCGCCAGAGTCGTGCTGGCTTTAAGCCCTACCCAGCGTATGGAAATTGAAGGGGAAGATGTCTTCCCCATCCAGGTCCATAGTGAACAGTATTATTTTTATTACGGTAGCTTTTTATTATTATTATTACCGCCAGTAATAATGCATGCTGTGTGCCATATTTGAAAAATACAATAATAAACAATTGGTTATAGTATATCTGCCATTTTTCAAACTCTCCCTTAGTGGGGGTGTGTTACCAAATTACTCCAGTTTAAGTAACGCTAACCTGACGAGGTAACGCTTATTTGCGTGCCGCCGCCGCGGTTTTACGGTGGTTTCCCGCATTGCCCTTGTTGCGGGGGATGTCAAATCGCTGGCGGCGTTCCCACAGGCATTTACGGCTGACCCCAAGTTTTTTTGCCAGCTCCGTTTCGCTCATGGAATCCTGGTGCTCCAGCACAAAGCGCTGGAAATAGTCCTCCAGGGACAAATCTTCCGGCGGATCGTTGGCTATGCCATGGCCATGGGCTGATTTGGACACAGGGGCAATACCCTGTCCCCGCAGGCGGTTGATGTTCACCAGTTCCAGATCGATGCCCAGTGCTTCGTTATCAATTTCCTCAGAATTGGACAGGATGACCGCCCGCTCGATGGCGTGTTCCAGTTCTCTCACATTGCCCGGCCACTGGTAGGTGGTGATGGCCTGGATAGCCCGCGGCGAAAGGTGCATGAGATTCTTGTTGAGGCGTTTGGCCTGGTTTTGCAACATGCACTCGGCCAGGTACAGGATGTCTTTGCCGCGCTCGCGCAGTGATGGCAGGCTGAGGCGCAGTACGTTGATGCGGTAGAACAGGTCCTGCCGGAACAGCCCCTCTGCTGCCAGGCTCTGCAGGTTGCGGTGGGTGGCACAAATCAGGCGAACATTGACCTTGCGCGAATGTACCGAGCCGATACGACGAATCTCGCCCTCCTGTATAAAACGCAGTAACCGGGCCTGTGCCTCCATGGGTAACTCGCCTATTTCATCCAGGAACAGGGTGCCACCGTCGGCGGCCTCGATCAGTCCCATGCGGCTGGCATTGGCACCAGTGAAGGCGCCTTTTTCATAGCCGAACAGTTCTGACTCGATCAGGGTGTCGGGGATGGCGGCGCAGTTTACGGAAATCATGGTATTGTCGGCGCGCAGGCTGTGCCGGTGTACGCTGCGTGCAACCAACTCTTTGCCTGTGCCGGTTTCCCCCAATACCAGTACGGTAGAGTCGGTGGGGGCCATTTTTTCTATGTGATCGAACAGAGTGAGCATGGCCGGGCAATTGCCCACAATACCGGTCATGCCATCTGTTTTGGCGGCGCGCACTTCACGATCTCTTTTTTGCACGACTCGGCTGGTGGGGTGATCGGCGATAATGCGCTCTACCGCGCTGACCATATCGCCGTGATCGAATGGCTTGGCGATATAATCCACCGCCCCCATACGCATGGAGTCCACCGCGGAGCGTAGGCTGGCATAGCTGGTCATGATCAGTACCGGTACGTCTCCGGCTTTCCTGATCAGGTCGGTGCCCGGTGCCCCCGGCAGGCGCAGGTCGCTAATAATCAGGTCGAAGTTGTTCAGGTCTTGCTTGGTTTCCGCTTCCAGCACGGAGCCAGCTTCACTGATGTGGTAGTCGTTGCGTTCCAGCAGGCGACGCAGCGCCGACCTGATTATGGATTCATCTTCTACCACGAGGATTTTCTTCATGCCGTGTTACCTTTGTGTACTGGGTGGCCCCTGGCGACTCGCTGAATGTCACAATACGAGCGACGCGGCATGCCTCTGCACAACATACTCTCTAGGCGATGAATATTCCAGCATGATCGCGGGGTAATGTGTAGCCTGAGGTTACACTTCGAATTCCGAGCCGTAGTTGGTCTGAGGTAACTGCAGGTTGATGCGAGTGCCCGGATTGGCTCCCGTTGCAACCGGGCTGGTGAGGTGCACTGTGCCGCCCATGTCATCCATTATGCTGAACACCAGCGCCAGCCCCAGACCGGTTCCGGAACCAGGGTCCTTGGTTGTGTAAAATGGCTCGAACACCCGGCTTTGCAGCTCCTGTGGAATGCCACAGCCATTGTCTTGTACATCGATGCTCACCTTTTTGCCGTCGGTGGTCGCCGCAATGTGCACTTGTCCATAATCGTCGCAAGCATCCCTGGCGTTGCTCAGCAGGTTGACGAACACCTGTAGTAGTCGCTGGCTGTCCGCTAGTACCAGCAGTTCCCGGTCGCAGTGATTGCTGAACTGTGCCGGTCTGGCATCCTGGTCCAGGGTCAGCAGGTGTATGGCCTCGTCCACGCAATCCGCCAGGTTGGAAGGGGCCAGACTGGCCCGGTTGGAACTGGAGTCGGCGTGTGAGAAATTTACCAGTGACTCCACAATGCGGGTGACTCGACCGGTTTGTTTGAGAATATCCTGGGCCATGTAACGAACCTCTTGTGGGTCGGTTTCGTATTCCAGGTTTTGCGCCAGGCAGGCGATGCCGGTGACCGGGTTGCCAATCTCGTGCGCCACACCCGCTGCGAGGCGGCCTATAGAGGCCAGTCGCTCGTTGTGTAGCAGCTCTTCCTCCAGCATTTCGAAATCGGTGATATCCTCCACCAGGATGACGGTATTGCCACTGCTGCTGGAAGTGTCATCCTCGGACGAAGCCTTGTGCAGGCTGATCCAGCGGGAGGCACCCGGTTCAGTGACTACCTCCGTTTTCAGGATAGTGCTGGAGTCACTGCGCTGGAAGTCGCCGATGACCTGACGCCAGGGCTGGGGTATCGAGTCAAGTAGTGAACCCAGTACGTCCCGGGGCTCTATCCCGGTAATCTGCGCCATACTGCGGTTCCACATCAGCAATTCGCCATCGTCACCGCTGGAACACACGCCTATGGGCAGGTTGTCCAGGGTCTCCCGGTGGTGTCGGCGCAGGTTGTCCAAATCCGCCGCCAGCCCGGTGAACTGGAACCGGGCACTGTCCAGATCGCGCTCAATCAGTTGAATATCCTCGCTCTGTCCATGTGGGCCCGGTTGGAAGGGTATACAGCGTTCGATGATGCTGTGTGCCACCGCCGGCCCCGCCAATCCCGACAGGTTGGCCTCTATGCGGGTGCGCAGGCGCCTGAGGGCGTAGGGCCTGGTTTCATCTTCAGAGAACTGCAGTTCTCCCAGGGCCCGCTGTACCTCGGACTGGGCGGTCTCTTTACCCAGAACCGGGCCGAGGTGCTGGCTGAATTCGCTGGCGCTGCGCAATGACAGGGTTTGGCGGGTGGGGTGGCTGAGGGTGTCCATGGAGCAAATCTCGGCCGCTATCTTTTCGTCCTCGCCGGTCCTGGTCAGTATGGACACAACCGTAAAAAGAACGGTATTCAATGCCAGCGAGACCATAATGGCAGCGGCCCATAGGTTGTCACTGGCACCGAACAGGGTATTGTACAGGTAAGTCAGCAGGCGCGGGTGGTAGTCAATGAACAGTGGCAGCAGCATGGAAAAGAACCAGATGACCAGGCCGCCAGTGATTCCGACCAGCAAACCTTTGCGATTGGTGCCGGGCCAGTACGGGGTGGCGATGAGACCCGGTAGGAATTGCGCGGCGCCGGCAAATGCTACCAGGGCGAGTTGGGTGAGACTCTGTTTGCCGCCGAGGACAACGAAGAAGGTGTAGCCGGCCAGAATGAGGATGCCGATGAGGGAGCGGCGCAACCATTTGAGCTGGGCATAGAGACTTTGCGCCCTGTCGATTTGCAGTAGCCCGATGGGCAGTACCAGGTGGTTGAGACACATATTGGACAGGGCCAAAGTGGTGACAATAATGGTGGCGCTGGCAGCCGACAGGCTGGCCACGAAGGCGGCGACGGTAACCGGGGTCGAGTTCAGGGCCAGTCCGATGGCCAGGCCGCTGTAATCCATGGGCAGTTTGTGCCCGAGTTTGAGTCCCGCCCAGGTCACTGGCAGGATGGGCAAGCTCAGCAGTAGCAGGTACAGGGGCAGTCCCCAGGTGGCGCTGCGCAAATCCCGGCTGTCGGTATTTTCGGCAAATATCATATGGAAAATATGGGGCATGCACACTGTGCCGGCAAAGAATACCAGCAGTAGGGCGCGGGCTGTATCGCCGTGAACAGGTTGTTGCAGTACCTGGCTTGCCCTCGGGTTCTGCAGCAGCCACTGTTCCAACTCGCCGAACCCGCCAAATACCTGGTAGACCGTGGCCAGCAGCACCACCATCAGGGCCGCCAGTTTGACCAGTGACTCAAAGGCCATGGCTGTAACCAGTCCGGTGTTGCGGCGCTGTGAGGACACGTGCTGGGTGCCAAACAGAATGGAAAACACCGTGATAATAATACAGAACAGCAGGGCCAGGCCGTAGTTTTGGTGCTTTTCGGCAGACTCCCCTGCCAGGATGTGGATACTGTCCGCAACAGCCTGTATTTGCAGGGCCAGCAGCGGGAGCAGGGTGAGGCACATGGCAATGGTGATCGCCGAGCCGACCCTGGGGCTGCGAAAGCGGAACGTCAGAACATCCGCCAGGGAGGCCAGCTGGTAGACCCGGCACAATTGCAATAGCGGCATCAGCAGTAGTGTCGCCAGTACGAACATAAATACCACGCCCACATAGTACAGCAGGAAGTTGTAGCCGTAGTGATGGGCGAGTTCGATGACACCATTACTGGCCATGGCGCCGGCGAATACACCAAGGGACAACACGTAGGTGGCCCGGTGGCGGGTGATGCGCTGCGGGATGATCCCCCGCTCGGCAAGGTAGGCAACAACAAACAGACCGCTCAGGTAAACGACAATAAACAGCAGGATTTGCGTCAGGCTAAAGCTCATCCTGATGCCTCGTGCGCTGGTTCCAATAGGCGGCCATGATGATCAACAGCCACGGCAGGTAGGGCCGGTACCAGGCTGTCAGTGAGCCTAGCATCCAACCCTCGATTGCCGGGAAGAAAATAATGACAATGCCAATGACCAGTAGCAGCGCGCGGTTGATATACATAACGGCACCATTCCCTGTTAGTTGGTGTCCCGGTGAGTGTGGCAACCGATACTACTGAAGCGGCACCTGTGGGTAAAGTTCAAGGAGTGACAGTAGTGTCGTAAACCAGAGGTACCCGTATTGTGATTCACGACACCAGGCTGGATTCGGGGATGGCCAGGGTGGCGGGGATCCGCCGTGGCGACCAGTGCCCGATAGCGAATGACAGTATCTGCTGTACAGTTGTCAGCGGCAGCGGTGGCGCGGTCTGTTGCAGAAACTTAAGCGCACCACGCAGGTTGGCGGGGGCCAGTTTATCGTCCAGGGCGGGGGCGTGGTGTTGCTTGCTTAATTTCTGGCCCTGGCTATTGGTGATCACCGGCAGGTGGCAATATTTGGGGCTGCGGTAACCCAGCAATTGCTGTAGGAATATCTGTCGTGGCGTGGAGTCCAACAGATCCGATCCGCGCACCACATGGGTAATGGCCTGCTCGGCATCATCGACCACCACCGCCAGTTGATAGGCATCCAGTCTGTCTTTGCGCTTTACCACAAAATCCGGGAACTGCTCTCCCAGCGAGATATGCTGGGGTCCCTGAAGCTGGTCGGTGAAGTGGATTTGGCAATTGTCAGGTACGCTCACCCGGGTAGAGCAGGGGCTGTTCACTGCGCTCTGGCGTGGCCTGCAGCGACCCCGGCAGCTCCCCCCGGGGCCGAGCATGGCCCGGGTACAGTCACAACAAAACAGGTGATCTCGCGTAGCCAACTCTTCCAGAGCCGCAGTGTAAGCGGGGGCTCGCTCACTCTGCCACATCACCGATTCGTCCCAGTGCAATCCGTGGCCCTGCAGGCTCAGCAGAATACACTGGGCTGCGCCGGGTTCTTCCCGGGGTGGGTCAAGATCGTCCATGCGAACCAGCCAGGTGCCACCACACGAGCGGGCGTCCAGGTAACTGGCCACGGCGGCGATCAGGGAGCCCAGATGCAAAGGGCCGGTGGGGGAGGGCGCAAAACGCCCCCGGTACTGCGCGTTGGAATCGGGCACCGGTAGTGCCCCGGGGTCTACCCCATCTCCTGCCGTTCCTTGATCTCGGACAGCGTCTTACAGTCGATACACAAGGTGGCGGTGGGGCGAGCCTCCAGGCGCTGGATACCGACCTCAACGCCACAGGCGTCACAGAATCCGTAGTCGTCCTGGTCGATGCGCTCCATGGTGGAGTCAATTTTTTTAATCAGCTTGCGTTCGCGATCACGGGTGCGCAATTCCAGGCTGAACTCTTCTTCCTGGGTGGCGCGATCAGCTGGATCGGGGAAATTGGCCGCTTCATCTTTCATATGGGTAACGGTGCGGTCAACTTCCAGCATTAATTCTGATTTCCAGCTGAGCAAGATGGCTCTGAAGTGCTCACGCTGCTTCTCGTTCATGTACTCTTCGCCCCGCTTGGGTTTGTAGGGCTCGAAGTTTTTGAACTCAGCGGTGGCTGCTTTTTTGGCTGCTCGAGGCATGGCTATTTTCCCAT
>QNFS01000059.1 GCA_003646415.1 Gammaproteobacteria bacterium | reverse complement strand
GAGCCGAACGAGCCAAATGAGCCAAACGAGCCGAACGAGCCGGTGGAGTAGTCCAGCCACGGCTCTCGTTCAGACATGCTCGTGGCGATGTGCGGAGAGCGATATGCGATGTGCACAATGCGATGTGCAGAGTTAGTGGGCTGGAGTAAGAGTCGGCCCGGTCAGGCAGCCTTCCGACGACTCCGCTTCTTCAACATGGGCGCAAGAAATTGCCCGGTAAAGGATTTTTTGTTTTTGGCCACGGCCTCTGGTGTGCCGGTGGCGATAATATGCCCGCCACCACTGCCGCCTTCCGGGCCGAGGTCTATCACCCAGTCCGCGGTTTTAATCACGTCCAGATTGTGCTCGATGATCACCACAGTATTGCCGTGATCTCGCAGGCGGTGCACTACCGCCAGTAGCTGCTTGATATCCTCAAAGTGCAATCCCGTGGTGGGCTCGTCGAGGATATACAGGGTTTTGCCAGTATCGCGTTTGGACAATTCCCGGGACAGCTTGACCCGCTGCGCCTCGCCACCGGAGAGAGTGGTTGCTGCCTGGCCCAGGTGGATGTAGGACAGGCCCACGTCCATGAGAGTCTGCAGCTTGCGGGCAATTGAAGGTACCGGCTCAAAGAAGGCCAGGGCGTCCTCCACCGTCATTTCCAGTACCTCGTGAATATTTTTACCCTTGTAACGTATTTCCAGGGTTTCCCGATTGTAGCGCTTACTCTTGCAAATATCGCAGGGCACGTAGATATCGGGCAGAAAGTGCATCTCCACTTTAGTGACACCGTCTCCCTGGCAGGCTTCGCAGCGGCCTCCCTTGACGTTAAAGCTGAAGCGTCCGGGTTTATAGCCCCGGGAGCGGGCTTCCTGGGTGCCGGCGAATAACTCGCGCACCGGGGTAAAAATACCGGTGTAGGTCGCCGGGTTGGAGCGTGGAGTGCGGCCTATGGGGCTCTGGTCGATGTCTATGCACTTGTCGATCTGGTCCATGCCGGTGATTGACTCAAAGGGCGCCGGGGTGAGGGTGGTCGCACCATTTAATTCGGTGGCGGCGATGGGGTACAGGGTACTGTTGATCAGGGTGGATTTACCGGAGCCGGAAACACCGGTGACGCAGGTGAGCAAGCCCAGTGGCACTTCCAGCCTTACGGCTTGCAGGTTATTTCCTGTTGCCCCATCCAGTACCAGGGTCCGTTTTGGATTGCGGGGAGTGCGCTGCCCGGGGATGTCTATCTTTCTCTTGCCGGACAGGTAAGCGCCGGTAAGGGATTGCACGCTGCCCAGAATGTCTTCGAGCGTGCCCTGGGCGACAATCTCCCCGCCGCGTACGCCGGCACCGGGGCCGATATCGATGATGTGGTCGGCGCTACGGATGGCCTCCTCGTCATGTTCCACAACCAGCACCGTATTACCGAGGTCGCGCAGGTGGTTGAGGGTTTTGAGCAGGCGCTCATTGTCCCGCTGGTGCAGGCCGATCGAGGGCTCGTCGAGGATATACATGACGCCCACCAGCCCCGCGCCAATTTGTGAAGCCAGGCGGATGCGCTGGGCCTCGCCGCCGGACAGGGTTTCGGCGCTGCGGTTGAGGGTCAGGTAGTTGAGCCCCACATCCACCAGGAAGCGGTAGCGCGCCCGTAACTCCTTGAGAATCTTGTCGGCGATCTCGCCCCGGCGCCCCTGTAGTTGCAGTTGCTCAAAATAGACCTCAGCCTCACCTACCGCCATTTCTGTAATGCTGGGCAGGGTTCGTTCATCCACAAATACGTGTCGGGCATCCCGCCGCAGGCGGGTGCCGCTGCAATCAGGGCAGGGCTGGGAGGCCAGAAATTTGGCCAGGTCTTCGCGCACTGACTGGGAGTCGGTGTCCCGGTAGCGGCGCTCCATATTGGGTATGATGCCCTCGAACGGGTGGCTGCGCTTGAATACGTCACCACGGTCATTAATGTAGGAAAAAATGATTTCCTGTTTGCCACTGCCGTGCAGGATGGTCTGGCGGTGTTTTTTATTCAATTCCTCGAAAGGGGCATCGATATCAAAACCGTAATGTTCGGCCAGGGAAGTCAGCATGTGGAAGTAGTAGACGTTGCGGCGGTCCCAGCCGCGGATGGCGCCCTGGGCCAGGCTGGTCTCTGGGAACAGGACAATACGGTCCGTATCGAAATACTGTTTCACGCCCAGTCCGTCACAGCCACTGCAGGCGCCCGCCGGGTTATTGAAGGAGAACAGGCGCGGTTCCAGTTCGTCGATACTGTGGCCACACTGGGGGCAGGCGAAGCGGGCGGAAAAACTGATGTCTTCGCCGTCATCGTCCATGTAGCTGATTGATGCCAGGCCGTCGGTCAGGCCCAGGGCGGTTTCAAAAGATTCCGCCAGGCGGATGCCCAGGTCATCCCGTACCTTGAAGCGATCCACCACCACCTCTATGCGGTGTTTCTTTTTCTTCTCCAGTTCCGGTACGTCATCCAGGTCGGTGGCGATGCCGTCGATACGGGCGCGTACAAAGCCGCTGGCGCGCAATTCTTCGAACACATGCAGGTGTTCACCCTTGCGGTCGCGCACGACTGGCGCCAGCAACATCAGTTTCGTGCCTTCAGGTAAGGCCAGTACCGTATCCACCATCTGGCTTACGGTCTGCGCCTGCAGGTTGAGGCCGTGGTCCGGGCAGCGCGGCTCCCCGACGCGGGCGAACAACAGGCGCAGGTAGTCGTAGATCTCCGTGATAGTACCGACGGTGGAGCGGGGGTTATGGGATGTGGATTTCTGCTCTATGGATATTGCCGGTGACAGGCCCTCTATGTGATCCATATCCGGCTTTTCCATCATTGACAGGAATTGCCTGGCATAGGTGGACAGGGACTCAACGTAGCGGCGCTGTCCCTCGGCGTAGAGGGTGTCGAAGGCCAGTGAAGACTTGCCGGAGCCAGACAGGCCGGTAATGACCACCAACTTGTCCCTGGGAATATCCAGGTCGATATTCTTGAGGTTGTGGGTGCGTGCGCCGCGCACTTGTATGGTGTCCATATGGCCTCTACAGAATCGAAACGAGACAGTATATCGCCAGCCTTGTCTGCCTGGCAAAAACATCCTGCTTTTTATGTCGCCGTCGTGCTCGCGAATAGGCTGTCGAGCCGGAAACTGGTATCATGATTCCGCATTTTAAGCGAAACACTCCCTTGATTACTAAAGACCCCATGACAGCGCTGGAAAAGCGCACGGTAGGTTCCCTTGCGCTGCTTTACAGCTTCCGTATGTTGGGCCTGTTTATGGTGCTGCCGCTGTTGGCCCTTTATGCGGGTGATTTGCCGGGAGCGACCCCGTCGCTGATCGGGCTGGCTCTGGGTATTTATGGACTGACCCAGGCCCTGTTGCAGATCCCCTTCGGTTGGCTGTCGGACCAGATTGGACGTAAGCCGGTGATCATCGGGGGCCTGGTGCTGTTCGCCCTGGGCAGTGTTGTTGCCGCGATGGCAGACACTGTTTACGGTATTGTCCTGGGGCGCACGCTACAGGGTGCCGGCGCCATTGCCAGTACGGTTATGGCGCTGGTAGCGGATCTGACCCGCGAGGAGCAGCGCACCAAGGCGATGGCGGTGGTAGGGATTAGTATTGGTCTGTCATTTGCGGTGGCGCTTGTGCTCGGTCCGCTGGTGGCCGCCGCAGGTGGTCTTGCCGCGGTGTTTTGGTTCACCGCGCTGCTTGCCGTTGCCGGTGTGGCGATCGTGGTTCTGCTGGTGCCGACGCCGCCGAAAATCGGCACAGCGCATGATGAAGTGGGTGCCAGGGCGGGCTTGATTGGCCGCAGTGTACTGGACCCGGCGTTGGCGCGGCTCAATTTTGGGGTATTTGTCCTGCACTTTATTCTGATGGCGTCCTTCCTTGTCGTGCCGGGCTTTCTGGAGCAGTCTGCGGGTATTGGCCGCAGCCAACACTGGTTGGTGTATTTGCCGGCTCTGCTGCTCTCCATCGCCGGCATGGTGCCCCTTATGATCCTGGCCGAACGCTGGGGTCGGCTGCACCAGGTTTTCCTGTTTGCTATCGCGCTGGTGTTTGCTGCTGTTGCCATGCTGGGCTTTACCTCCAGCACCACGGTTTTCTACCTTGGCCTGTGGGTGTTTTTCGTGGGCTTCAACTACCTGGAGGCAACTCTGCCGTCCCTGGTCAGCAAGACGGTATTTGCCGGTGGCAAGGGTACTGCCATGGGGGTGTACTCCACCTGCCAGTTTCTTGGCACCTTTGCCGGTGGCGCAGCAGGGGGCTGGATCCTACAGCACATGAGCATGGCCACCCTGATCAGTATGTGCCTGATATTGGCCGGTGTGTGGTGGTTGTTTGTTCTGCCCGCGGGCCAACCCTCTGCTCTGCAGCAGGATCAGCTGCGCGATACCTGAGCGGGAAATAACAGTGGGATGTGCACACTGATTTGATCGATTTTGGCTGGCAATGCTGTCGCAATTCGGTGGTGGGGTTGTTATAGTTCGTTGCTCAATCCTGTATCGATTTATTTGAAAAATGAGGAATTTCTATGGCTTCACGGGGCGTTAATAAAGTTATCCTGGTGGGCAACCTGGGTAATGACCCTGAAACCCGTTTTTTCCCCGACGGTGGTGCGGTGACTAACGCCAGCATCGCTACCAGTGAGTCATGGAAGGACAAACAGACGGGGCAGATGCAGGAGCGTACCGAATGGCACCGGGTGGTTTTTCGTGATCGTGGTAACTATCGGCTTGGCCAAATAGCCGGGGAGTACCTTCATAAGGGCTCCAAGGTCTATGTGGAAGGCTCCCTGCGCACGCGCAAGTGGCAGGATAAGTCTGGCCAGGACCGTTACACAACAGAAATTGTCGCTAATGAAATGCAGATGCTGGATAGTCGCGGGACCACACAGGACGGCGCTTACCAGGCGCCTAACGACTATAGCCAGAGTGCACCCCGGGCCGCCCCGGCTGTGGCGCCGGGAGCCCCCGCTGGTGGGGCGCCTGCCGCAGGCTCCTCCGGGGGAGACCTTGGCAGCTTTGACGATGATATACCCTTCTAAATGCCGCGGCGCTTAATGGCCCGGCAGTAGGGCGAGACCACTGCGTTGCGGGTACTTATACTGGGATCGGACACCCCGCTGGGACGGGCATCGGCTGCAGTGCAGGAGCAGTGGGGGCGCCATGACATGGTACTTTTGTCCCGCGCCGCCTGTCGTTGGAAGAGCGAACGTCAAGCCAAGAAAGCCGTGGTGCGCACCAAATGTGATATCGTGGTCGATGTTCGCATAGAGGCGGCGGGCGATGGTGGCGACCAGATCCAGGAGTTGGATCTGAATCGTTGTCGTTGGGTAGCGAAGGCCTGCCAGCGTACCGAAATTGTTTATTTGTACGTATCCAGCTCCCGGGTATTCTCGGGCCAGTTTAATCGCGCTTACACAGAAGAGGATTATCCGGATAACGAGGAAACCGTTGGTGTGCTTCTTGCCAGTGCCGAGCAATTGGTCCGGGACATCTGTGAACGTCATCTCATTCTGCGTATGGGGCCGATTTTTTCCCATGAGGGAACCAATCTGATTACCCAGATGCTCGGCCCGATGGGACGCGGTAGTAGCCTGATGCTGGATAATAATCTGCGTGGTGGCCCGGTGGCGGCAGACGATGCGGCCAGGGTAATATTTGCACTGCTTGATCAACTGAGCACCGGCGTGGAGCCCTGGGGTATCTATAACTACTGTAGCTCCGATACCGCCACGTATTACGAGTTTGCCGAGGCGCTGCTCGCTAGTGCCTCCCAGTTTTCCGAGTTCAGCCCCGCGGCGGTGCAACTGGAGCGTGAGCCGGACGGCCTGGTGCCACTCAACAGGGCGCTGAACTGCAGCAAGATACGCAATACCTTCGCTATCAAGCAGGTTTCCTGGCGCAGCACAATTGCCGATATCGTTAAACAATATTATGAACGTCACTAGGAGATAGCAAACATGGCCAAGGCCACCGACGATACTCCGCAACCTCTGGCTGTAGCTGTACTCACCGTTTCAGACACCCGCACGGACGAAAACGACACATCCGGTCATTATCTGGTTGAGGAGTTGGAGGCTGCGGGACACCGTATTGCGGCCAAAACCATAGTCATTGACGACATCTACGGCATAAGAGCCGTACTGTCTGCCTGGATTGCCGATGAGATTATCGATGCGGTGCTGATTACCGGGGGTACCGGCTTTTCCAGCCGGGACTCTACTCCCGAGGCGGTGCGCCCCCTGTTCGACAAGGACATCGACGGATTTGGCGAGCTGTTCCGGGCCCTGTCCTACCAGGAAATCGGCTCTTCCACCGTGCAGTCACGTGCCCTGGCCGGCTTCGCCAATGATACTGTCATTTTCTGTATGCCGGGGTCCACCGGGGCCTGCAAGACCGCCTGGACCGGTCTTATCCGCGAGCAACTGGACAGCAGCCATGGCCCTTGTAATTTCGTGGGCGTACTGAACGTGCGGGAGCGCAACGCTTGAGTGCATTGCTGCCGGTAGAACAGGCACTGGCGCAGGTTCTGGCCAGTGCCAGGCCGGTGCGGGACGTTGTCGAATTACCTTTGCTGGATGCCCCGGGCCATGTATTGGCGCAAGACGTAGTGTCTACTATTGACGTGCCGGGAGACGATAACAGCGCCATGGACGGCTACGCCCTGCGGGCATCCGAGGCTGGACAGGCACTGCCTGTGAGCCAGCGCATACCCGCTGGTGCGGTTGGTTCTGTTCTCACCCCGGGTACAGCTGCGCGGATCTTTACCGGTGCGCCAGTGCCACCCGGTGCCGATGCCGTGGTCATGCAGGAAAATTGCACCGAGCGCGACGGGGTGGTCAGCGTTGGGGGCCCCGTGTGCGTGGGGCAGAATGTCCGACCCCGCGGGCAGGATATCACAGGGGGCGCCACCGTTCTGGAAAAGGGCCGGATATTACGCCCCCAGGATGTTGGGCTGTTGGCCTCCATTGGTCGTGGGACAGTCAGTGTTTATCGGCCACTGCGTGTCGCGGTATTGTCCACCGGCGACGAGTTAGTGGAGCCCGGTAGCGGCGAGTTGCGTAGCGGACAACTCTACAATTCCAATCGTTATACCCTGGCCAGTCTGTTGCGCAGCATCAATCTGGAGTTTATCGATGGTGGTATTGTAGCGGATGACGCCGATATCACCGCCCGGGCCCTGCGCGATGCCGCTTCGGACGCTGATTGCGTCATTACCTCAGGCGGCGTATCCGTAGGCGACGAAGACCATGTCAAGAACCAGGTAGAGCGCCTCGGCCAACTGGACTTGTGGAAGCTGGCCATCAAGCCCGGCAAACCCCTGGCTTTTGGCCGCATCGGTGACACGCCCTTTATCGGCCTGCCCGGCAATCCCACCTCGGTGTTTGTCACTTTTTGCCTGATCGCCCGACCGTTCCTGTTAAAAATGCAGGGTGTAACTGAACCAGAGCCTCCGCGCCTGCAGGCAAGGGCCAACTTCACCGTGGACAAACCTGGCGGCCGACAGGATTACATGCGTGTGACACTCGTAAATGCCAACCAGGGCCTGGAGGCAACGAAATTCTCCAACCAGAGTTCAGGCGTACTCAGCTCAGTCAGCCACTCGAACGCGTTTGCGGTAATCCCGCCTGGGGCTACAGTGTCGGAAGGTGATTTTGTAGAGGTAATTCTATTGGATTCGCTGGCGAGATAGTCCCGCTGCTTCCGGGAAAGGATTAATCCAGGTACTTCTGAAAAACCAGAGAAGCGTTAGTCCCGCCAAAACCAAAGCTGTTGGACATCACCCGCTGCAAGTCGACATTATCGTGCCGGGTGATCGCGATAGGTAAACCCTCCGCTATCGGGTCCAACTCTTCAATATTGGCCGAGGCCGCAATAAACCCCTGCTGCTGCATAAGTAGCGAGTAGATAGCTTCCTGCACGCCCGCAGCGCCCAGAGAGTGCCCCGACAACGATTTGGTGGAGCTAATCACCGGTATGTGGTCCCGCTCAGCATAAGCCTTTCGCACCGCCTCCAATTCCTGCATATCCCCCGCCGGCGTGCTGGTGCCGTGAGCGTTGATATAGTCTACCGGTCCGTCCACAGTGGCCAGTGCCTGCTGCATACAACGCACTGCGCCCTCGCCCGAAGGTGAGACCATGTCGTAGCCATCGGATGTGGCGCCGTAACCGACCAACTCCGCGTAAATCTTTGCGCCCCTGGCTTTAGCGTGCTCCAGTTCCTCCACCACCACCATGCCGCCGCCGCCCGCGATGACGAAGCCGTCGCGGTTGAGGTCATAGGCGCGGGAGGCGCGTTCGGGTGTGTCGTTATATTTGGTGGACAGGGCGCCCATGGCGTCGAACATGCAGCTCAGGGTCCAGTGTAGTTCCTCACCGCCCCCGGCAAACACTACGTCCTGCTTGTCCAACTGGATTTGCTCCATGGCGTTGCCAATACAGTGGGCGCTGGTGGAACAGGCCGAAGAGATGGAATAGTTAACGCCCTTGATTTTAAAAGGGGTGGCCAGGCAGGCGGATACCGTACTGCCCATGGTCTGGGTGACACGGTAAGGGCCGACACGTCGCAGGCCGCGCTCGCGCATGATATCAGACGTCTCAGTCTGCTTGGAAGAGGACGCCCCGCCGGAGCCTGCTATGATGCCAGTGCGTGGATTGGACACGTTCGCCTCAGGCAGCCCGGAGTCGGCTATCGCCTGTTGCATTGCGATGTAGGCGTAGGCTGCGGCATCTCCCATAAACCGCAGTTGCTTGCGGTCGATGTGTTCGGCGATGTCTATGTTGGGGGCGCCGGCCACATGGGAGCGCATGCCAATGTCGATCTGTTCCTGGCGTATACTGATGCCGGAGTGGCCCTGGTACAGGGATTCGGTGACTGATTCAGCGCCATTGCCCAGACAGGAAACGATGCCCAGCCCGGTGATTACTACTCTTTTGTCCATAGGTTTAAAAGGACTCCTTTGAGGTGAACAGGCCAACGCGCAGGTCTTTCGCTGTGTAGATCTCTTCGCCATCTACTGCGAGGCTGCCCTCGGCGATACCCATGACCAGCTTGCGCTCGATTACTCGCCTCATATTAATGTTATAGACTACTTTGGATGCACTGGGCAGTATTTGCCCGCTAAACTTTACATCCCCACAGCCCAGGGCGCGTCCTCGCCCCGGATTGCCGCGCCATCCAAGGAAAAACCCTACCAGTTGCCACATGGCATCCAGTCCCAGGCAGCCGGGCATGACCGGGTCTCCGGGGAAGTGACAGGCAAAAAACCACAGGTCCGGGTGAATATCCAGTTCCGCCACGATCTCGCCTTTGCCGTAGGTGCCACCTTCTGAGCTTATATGTGCAATGCGATCTATCATCAACATATTGCCAGTGGGAAGCTGGGCGTTACCCGGGCCAAACAGTTCGCCATTGCCACATGCGATCAAATCGTCCTTGGAGTATGCATTTTTTCCAGTCATAGATTTTCCAATGTTGCCTCAAAGGGAGTAATGCTGTGCCCAAGATGAAACAGACGTGTCTCTCCCTATAATGCAGGATACGGTTAAACGTGACTATTCTAATAGCTGGGGGCCACAAGTCCAGTGCTTTGCTGGCCAAAAATAGTGCCTTCGGCTACCATGGGGGCCACTGGATGGCCAATGCGCAGGGCATTATTCACTATCAGCTAATTACCGCCATCGTGGTGGTGACAAAGGAATTAGATGTTAACACCTGTACTTCTTTGTGGCGGTGTCGGCAGCAGGCTGTGGCCAGTCTCCCGCGAAGCGCATCCCAAGCAGTTCCTGCCACTGGCGGGTGAACTGTCCATGTTGCAGGAGACCTTGCAGCGCACCTCGGGGCTGGAAGAAAGCGCCCCGATAGTCGTGTGCAATGAAGAGCACCGCTTTATGGTCGCGGAACAGCTGCGCCAGGTGAATCTTCAGGCAAGCGCGCTTATTCTGGAGCCCCAGGGACGCAACACGGCGCCGGCGGTTGCACTGGCTGCGTTGCAAGTCAGCACTGTAGACCCTGAGGCCCTGCTGTTGGTGCTGCCGGCAGACCACCTGATTCAGAATGTCGATGCATTTGTCGAGGCGGTGGCTAAGGCGACTCCTCTGGCCCGGCAGGGCCGGCTGATGACCTTTGGTGTGGTGCCTGCCAGTGCGGAAACCGGTTACGGTTATATCAAGTGTGGGGCCACTCTGGAGGCGGATTTGTTCGACCTGGAACGTTTTGTCGAAAAGCCGGATGCAGCCACGGCGCAAGCCTACCTGGACAGTGGTAACTACCTGTGGAACAGCGGCATGTTTCTATTGCGGGCGGCGACCTATCTTGAGCAGTTGGGGGAGCACGCGCCTGAGATTCTTGCCTGCTGCCAGCGGGCTATGGAGAGGGCCAGCACAGACCTGGATTTCGTGCGACCCGACCCACAGGCATTCGATGAGTGCCCCAGTGACAGTATCGATTATGCCGTCATGGAGAAGACCGATACTGGAGCCGTGGTGTCTCTGGATTGCGGCTGGAGCGACGTGGGCGCCTGGTCTGCCCTGTGGGATGTGGCGCAGGGCGACGCCAACGGCAATGTCTGCAAGGGCGATGTCATTGTGGACAACTGCACTGGCAGTTATTTTCGCAGTGAGTCGCGCCTGGTGGCCGCCACCGGCGTGAAAAACCTGGTGGTAGTGGAAACCGCCGATGCCATACTGGTTGCCGATCGCGCAAAAGTGCAGGATGTGAAGCGTATTGTCAATAGCCTGAAGGAGCAGCAGCGCCCTGAAGTGTCGCTGCACCGGCGGGTGTACCGCCCCTGGGGATCCTACGAGTCGCTGGTCGTGTCGGAGCGCTTCCAGGTCAAGCGTATTATGGTCAACCCGGGCCAGACACTGTCCCTGCAGATGCATCATCACCGGGCGGAGCACTGGATTGTGGTGCACGGTACCGCTGAGGTTACCTGTGAAGACAAGGTATTTATGCTGGGGGAGGACGAGTCCACCTATATTCCCCTGGGGCACAAACACCGGTTGACCAATCCCGGGCGCATCCCCCTGGAATTGATAGAAGTGCAGTCTGGCGCCTACCTGGGCGAGGACGACATCGTGCGATTTGAAGATGTTTACGGCCGGAGCGAGTGACGCCGGCGCTACATGGAGGTTTAGTGAATTGATTACAAAATGCCTGTTTCCAGTGGCGGGTTACGGCACCCGCTTTCTGCCCGCCACTAAAAGTATGCCCAAGGAAATGCTGCCGGTGGTCAACAAACCACTGGTGCAATACGGGGTCGAGGAAGCGATAGCGGCGGGTATGACAACCTGCGCCATGGTCACCGGCCGCGGCAAGCGGGCCATCGCCGATCACTTTGATATCAGCTACGAACTGGAGCACCAGATCTCCGGCAGCGGCAAGGAAGCCTACCTCAAAAGTATTCGCAACGTGCTGGACAAAGGCGTATTCACCATGGTGCGCCAGCGTGAGATGAAGGGCCTGGGCCACGCTATTCTTACCGGAGAGCCCCTGATCGGCAACGAGCCCTTTGGCGTGCTGCTGTCAGATGATTTGTGCCTGAATACGGGCCCTGGTGTACTGGCCCAGATGGCAGAGCTGTACAATCAGTTTCGCTGCTCCATCGTGGCCATACAGGAGGTGCCGAAAGACCAGACGCACAAGTATGGGGTAATCGCCGGTGAGAGCCTGAAGGAAGGCATCTACCGGGTCGATGAGATGGTGGAAAAGCCGGACCCCAAGGACGCGCCGTCAAACCTCGCTATTATTGGCCGCTACATTTTGACGCCGGACATCTTCGATATCATCAGGGAAACCGCGCCGGGGGCCAACGGGGAAATCCAGCTCACCGACGCGCTGCAGACCCAGGCCAGACGGGGTTGTGTCATGGCTTACAAATTCGAGGGCCGTCGCTTTGATTGCGGCAGTGTGCCGGGTTTTGTGGAAGCCACCAATTTTGTTTACGAAAACTACTACACAGAGGATTGACGGACAGTGCAAGAAATCACCTGTTTCAAGGCCTACGACGTTCGCGGCCGTGTACCGGATCAGTTAAACGAAGAGATCGCCCGCCGTATCGGTCGCGCCTACGCCGAGGTGGTCAAGCCACGGCAGGTGGTGGTGGGACATGATATCCGTCTCACCAGTGAAGCTATCAAAGCGGCCGTTATTCAGGGCCTGCAGCAGCAGGGGGTGGATGTATACGACCTCGGTCTGTGCGGCACCGAGGAGATATATTTCGCCACGTCTCACGCCGGCATGGACGGTGGCATCGCGATCACCGCCAGCCACAATCCCAAAGACTACAATGGCATGAAATTCGTGCGCGAGGAGTCGCGCCCGATTTCCGGCGACACGGGTTTGTTTGATATCAGGGAACTGGCGGAACTGGACCAGTTCACCCCCGCGCAACAGCCAGGACAACTGCATACACTGGATACCAGTGATGCCTATGTGCAGCATTTGTTGTCCTATGTGGACGTGGCAAGCCTCAAACCCCTTAAAATCGTGGTGGACGCGGGTAACGGCGGCGCCGGTCGGGTGATCGACCTGCTGGAGCCACACCTGCCCTTTGAGTTTATCAAGCTGCATCACGAAGCGGATGGCAATTTCCCCAACGGGGTGCCCAACCCGTTGCTGCCTGAAAACCGCGTGGCGGCGATAGCGGCTGTGCGTGAACACGGCGCCGATCTCGGGCTGGGCTGGGACGGGGATTTCGACCGCTGCTTTTTCTTTGACGAGGGTGGGGAGTTCATCGAAGGGTATTATGTGGTGGGCCTGTTGGCTGAGGCCTTTCTTATGCAGCAGGGGCCGTCGCGCATCGTGCACGACCCACGCCTGACCTGGAATACCGTCGATATCGTCGAGTCACAGGGCGGCGAGGCGGTGCAGAGTAAAACCGGGCACGCCTTTATCAAGGAGCGCATGCGGCTGGAAAACGCCGTTTATGGCGGGGAAATGAGCGCTCACCACTACTTCCGTGATTTCGCCTACTGCGACAGCGGCATGATTCCCTGGCTGCTGGTAACCGGTTTGATCAGCAGTGGCGGGCAGCCCCTTTCCGCCATGGT
>QNFS01000058.1 GCA_003646415.1 Gammaproteobacteria bacterium | reverse complement strand
TTTGCCAGCGCCAGTGCGTATATATCGCGCAGGGAGTCCGCCTGCACGGTGAAAGCGCCGATAGAAAGTGCCAGCGCGGAAAGCGCGACAACCGTACTTTTCATGGAATAATCCCCAAAAGTGTGTAATTGCTTGGAAGTGGGCGAGAGTTTAACAGCCTCTGGCATTGCTTGCATTTAAACTAGTGTACCTCGTCACTCATAATGTAACATTCAGAGTGACGAGGTACACTGTACCAATCGAGTAGCAATGAAAAGGTGCAGTTGCCTGTCGTTTGTGCCATCTTAAGCTCAATGCTTGTCCCTGTCGGTTGGGCGATATTTGTTGGGGGCGCAGCCTCCCTTGTAGCGGCTTCTATAAATGCTGCAGCGGCATTCGTTGGCACAATGGAATTAGTTATTCTGGAAATGGGTTTGCAACAGGCAAGAAAAAAGAAATTCAAACTGGACCTGGTGGAGCTTCACGCAGTTTGTGAAGCCAATTACGCTCGTTTATTACGCTTG
Source organism: Gammaproteobacteria bacterium (assembly GCA_003646415.1). GTDB lineage: Bacteria > Pseudomonadota > Gammaproteobacteria > Pseudomonadales > Halieaceae > JBALVO01. The sequence goes on along the minus strand of QNFS01000058.1, from coordinate 12,655 downwards.
TTTCCCGACTATGAGAACAGTAACAGGCGGGATTTTTTCATTGGTAGCGCCACCGTGCAGATGGAAGTGGTGGAGCGCTGCCGCTACACCACGATCTTTTACTTGAATCAGCAGCACAGTGAGGCCCGTTGGTTGGGCAGTCTGCGTGTTGAGGTGCGTGCTTATCACGATGCCGGCATGCTGGAGGTGGGGATGTTCCAGTCGCACCGACAGGTGGCGGCCAGGTACCAATACCCCAACGACAAGATGTTCCAGCAGGATGAGAAGTCCCAGCAAAACCGGTTTCTGGCCGATTGGCTGGAACACTGTCTGCAAAATGGTCGCGCCAGCCTGGAGTTGTGCGCGTCCGTCACGGACGCCTGAACCGGTTACCAGCGACCAGGCCCCAATGCATCAATCGCCGCACAATACACATTTTATCGAAGCTTCCCCGGATGTTGTACGGGTGGTGCAACTGACCGATACCCACCTGTGCCAGGCTAAAGGCGGCACTCTGCTGGGGTTGGATACCGACCAGTCCCTGCAGGCGGTGATCGAGCTGGTGCAGGATGAGCGCCCGGCCATAGACTTGCTGCTGGGTACCGGAGACCTGGCAGACGATGGGGCCCGGGAGGCCTATGATCGCCTGCAAGACTATTTCGAGGAGATTCCCTGCGATAGCTTCTGGCTACCGGGGAACCACGATGATCGCGGCAAAATGGAGGCTGTGGCAAATAGCGCCACGCGCCTGTGCAAGGAGATCCGGGTCTCCCGCTGGCAAATCCTGATGCTCGATTCCCAGATTCCCGCTGAAGTGGGTGGTGAACTGGGTCAGGCGGAGCTGGCCCTGTTGGAACAAATGCTGCTGAGCGCCCGTGACGAGGGATTGCATACCCTGGTGTGCCTGCATCACCAGCCTGTGGCCATCGGTTGCGCCTGGTTGGATGAGCAAATGGTTGCCGATGCCGATGCTTTTTTTGATGTACTGGACCGCTATCCGGGTGTCAGGGGGGTGCTGTGGGGCCATGTGCACCAGCAGATAGATAGACAACGCAACGGTGTTAGCCTGATGGCGTCGCCGTCAACCTGCGTACAATTCGCACCCGGTAGTGTGAAGTTCAAGGCTGATAAAATGTTGCCGGGCTACCGCTGGCTGGATTTGCACGGGGATGGTCGTATCGAGACGGCGGTGTCCCGTTTGAGTGATGCACATTTTATCGTAGAACCTGACTCAGGGGGCTACTTATAACACACCTCGCACTGGCCCCGATGTACAATGGGGCTTATCAACATCTACCAACACAAGACAAGCCAGACCAATGAGCAAATATACCGCCGAAGACATTGAAGTTCTTACGGGGCTGGAACCAGTGCGCAAGCGCCCCGGCATGTACACCGATACTTCCCGCCCCAATCACCTGGCACAGGAAGTCATCGATAACAGCGTGGACGAAGCCCTCGCCGGGCACGCCGACCAGATAGATGTGTGCCTGCATAAAGACGGCTCCGTGACCGTGGTGGATAACGGCCGTGGCATGCCGGTGGATATTCACCCGGAGCAGGGCGTGCCAGGAGTGGAAGTTATTCTCAGTACCCTGCATGCCGGGGGCAAGTTCTCCAACAAGAACTACGAGTTTAGTGGCGGGCTGCACGGTGTGGGTGTATCAGTGGTCAACGCCCTGTCCAAAGCACTGGAAATAGTGATCCGCCGGGACGGACAGGTATACCGCATGACTTTCGGCGGGGGCGAGAAAAAAACCGGGCTGGAAGTCATCGACAGTTGTGGCAAGCGCAATACCGGTACCACGCTGACCTTCACCCCGGACCCGCAGTACTTCGATTCGATCAATTTTTCCGTGTCCCGGCTCAGGCATGTACTGCGCGCCAAGGCGGTGTTGTGCCCCGGCCTGCGGGTGAAGTTCAACGATGAAAAGAAGGGTGAAGCCCAGGAGTGGTATTACGAGGACGGACTCACCGACTATCTGGCAGACGCCACTAGAGACTTTCCGGTCATTCCCGAGACGCCTTTCGTCGGCAGCTTCAGCGGCAGCAATGAAGGCGTCGATTGGGCGGTACAGTGGTTGCCCGAGGGCGGCGAGGTGATTGCCGAGTCCTATGTCAACCTGATCCCCACCACCCTGGGCGGAACCCATGTCAACGGCATGCGTACCGGCCTGCTGGACGCCATGCGTGATTTCTGTGAATTGCGCAGCCTGCTGCCCCGGGGAGTCAAGCTCACCCCCGATGATATATGGGACCGCTGCTGCTATGTGTTGTCTTCCAAGCTGGGGGACCCCCAGTTTTCCGGGCAGACCAAGGAGCGCCTGTCCTCGCGGGAGGCAGCCGCGTTTGTCTCCGGTGTGGCCAAGGACGCGTTCAGCCTGTGGTTGAACCAGCATACGGAGGAAGCGGAAAAACTGGCGGAGATGTGTATCAGCAATGCCCAGAGCCGCCTGCGCACCGCCAGGAAAGTGACGCGCAAAAAAGTCACCACCGGTCCCGCGCTGCCGGGCAAACTGGCGGATTGCTCGGGAGAGGATCCGCGGCGCGGCGAGCTGTTTCTGGTGGAGGGTGATTCTGCCGGGGGCTCGGCGAAGCAGGCGCGAAGCCGCGAGTTCCAGGCCATACTGCCCCTGCGTGGCAAAATCCTGAATACCTGGGAGGTGGATTCCCAGGAGATCCTTGCATCCCAGGAGGTGCACAACATATCTATAGCCATGGGCATAGACCCGGTCAGTGATGACCTCTCGACCCTGCGCTACCACAAGATCTGCATCCTGGCAGACGCCGACTCCGACGGATTGCATATTGCCACCCTGATCTGTGCCCTGTTCGTGCGGCACTTTCGGCCCCTGGTGGCGGCGGGCCATGTTTATGTGGCCATGCCTCCCCTGTATCGCATCGACGTGGGCAAGGAGGTGTTCTACGCTTTGGATGAAGCGGAAAAGCGGGGCATACTGGATCGCATCGACGCGGAAAAGAAAAAGGGCAAGGTCAATGTGCAGCGTTTCAAGGGCCTGGGTGAGATGAACCCCCTGCAATTGCGCGAGACCACTATGGATCCGGATACCCGTCGCCTGGTGCGCCTGGTAATAGATCCGGGCGACGACACCAACAATATGCTGGATATGTTACTGGCCAAAAAACGTGCTGGGGACCGCAAGGCCTGGCTGGAACAAAAAGGCGGCCTGGCTCAAGTTGTATAGTGATGAAACTGGGGATATTGAAAACAGATGCGGTAAGGCCGCAGTGGGTGCCCCGATTCGGGGAGTACCCGGATATGTTTATTGCCCTGCTGGGGAACCTGGACCCCGATCTGGAATTTGCCGTTTACGATGTAGAGCAGCGTGAATATCCGGCCGCTATCGATGAGGTGGACGCCTATCTGATCACCGGCAGTAAATCCAGCGTGTATGACGACAAGCCCTGGATCGGCATACTGATGGACTTCGTGTGCGAACTGCATCGGCGCCACAAAAAACTGGTAGGCATCTGTTTTGGGCACCAGTTGGTGGCTCATGCCCTGGGGGGTAAAGCCGGGAAATCCCCCAGGGGCTGGGGGGTGGGGCTGCACACGCACCGTTTCTCAACGGCGCCGCCGTGGCATGACCAGGGTGAAATGGCTTTTGATATCCTGGTCAGCCACCAGGACCAGGTTCTGAAAGCAGCGGATGGTGCGCGGGTGCTGGCGGGCAGTGAGTTCTGTGAAAACGCTGTGTGCCAGATTGGCGATCATATCCTGACGTTCCAGGGACACCCGGAATTTGTGCCGGCTTACTTGCGCGAGATCATGGAGTTCAGGCGGGAGAGAATTGGCGAGCAGGCCTACGCGGCGGGGATGGCGTCGCTGGCCAGTGCCCCCGAGACGCAGCGGGTCGCGCGCTGGATTCTCAATTTCCTGGAGCCTGGTGCTCCAACCACCTGATCCTAACTAGTCCCCGCGCACCTGCTTTTGCATGGAGTCCAGGTAGTCATCCAGTTCCTGGTCGTTAGCGAACACCGCCATGTCCGGCAGTGCCTTGAGTATTTCAAAAACCTTGTCGATATGAGGCTTGCGATTGGCTGCGGCCAATCGGTGTCCCGCCGCCTTGGTCTGCTTGGCGGCCTTGAAAATAACGCGCAGACCGGCGGAGCTGATGTAGTCGAGGTCTTTCATATCCAGCACGGTCAACTGATGGCCTCCCGCGATGACTTTTTGCAAGTTCTGTTCAAAACCCGGTGCGGTATCCGTGTTCAGTGCGCCGCAAAGCGCTACTCGCGCTACTGAGTTTTCTTCGTCGATGGTGACAGCGGTTTTCAATTCCATGGTGTAAAAAGCCTCTTTTTCACATGTTCTTGTCCCGACGGAGGGTCAGGCTATACATCCTGTAATAATTTGGTGACTCGCAGTACATTGTGTCCGTCACTATGGCGATAGAGCTGTTCGTCGGTTAATTGCGTTACCAAGTGTACACCAAGACCACCGATCTCGGCAGATTCTATATCGGCGCCCAGTGTGGCGCGTTGGGCGTCTTGCAGCGGGTTGAAAGGGATGCCTTTGTCTCGGAATTCCAGGGCTACCCGCGCTGCGCTCGCCTCCACGGTAATTTCGATGATACCGTCGACGGGCAACTCCGCATATTTGTCGACATTGGTGACGAGTTCTTCGGTAACCAGGGTGAATACCATATGGTTGTCCTCAGGCACCCCCAGATCCTCCAGCGATTGCTGTATCCAGTCCAGCACCTGGGAGATCAGGTTTTTGCCTCTGCTGAAGTGCGCTGATATTTTGTCCATTTTCGTTGCCCCTGGGTGATCATCAGGCTTGAGCTGCAACAACATCAAAGTAATGTCGTCAGACTGCGCCGTTGTCCCGGCGTGATGGTCTATAGCTGCAAATATATCGGACCCCGCCGCGGCCAGTGGTGCTTGTCCGGTTTGTGCCAGGCACTGGTTGAAACGATCAAAACCAAACATTTCAGCCTGCTCATTGAAGGCCTCATCGATGCCGTCTGTGTAAATGGCCAGACGGTCACCGGGTTCAAGTTGCAAGGTGTTACCTGGGTATTCCAGGTCTGTTGCAAGACCCAGGGCCGCACCGTCATCCTGCTTGAGTACTTTGACTTTGCCGGCACGCAGCAGGCTCGGTGGGGTATGTCCGGCACTGGCGAAGCGCAACTGCAGATTGTCCAGGTCCAGCACGCCCAGGAACAGGGTGACGAACATACAATTGTCATTGCCGGCTTCCAGGGCGTTGTTGAGCTGTACCATGGCCGGAGCGGGTTCGATTTCCGCGCCTGCCAGTTGCTGGATCAGGCTGATGGCTTTGGCCATGAACAGGGCCGCGGGCACTCCCTTGTCGGAGACATCTCCCACGGCGATAAACAGCTGCCTGCCACTGCGGTAATAGCTGTAGAGGTCACCGCCGACTGACTTGGCCGGACGCACCCTGGCCCACAGTTCGTATTCCTCAAACCGCTCGATAGCCTCACCGCCCCGGGGCAACATGGACATCTGGATTTCACGTGCGGCGGTCAGCTCACCCTCCAGGCGGCTGCGACTGGCGGTGGCGGCTTCCAGGTCGGCAATGTACGACTTCAGGTCTTTTTTCATTGCGGCGAAGGAGCGCACGAGTCTGGCGACCTCATCATCGCCGCGGGCAGCGGGTAGAGGGGTATTCAGCTCACCGCGAGCAATATCATCGCTGGCCTGGGCCAGTGCCGCAAGTGGCCGGGTGAGGCGGCGTGTGACAAAATAAACCGCCAGCGACATTAGCAACAGAGTGATTAAGCCAAGCGCTGTGGACTTAGTCTGGAATTTGCGCAGTGGCGATAGAATTTCTTTCTCGGAGTAAATAACAGCGACCGGCCAACCAGTCGACTGCAGTGCATCCATTCGTATCATGCACCTTCCGAATATCTCCGGACACTCCAATTGACGCGTCACAGCCTGGCCCGCCAGGACCGAGCTGAACATTTCCCGCCATGTGGAACTATCCAGTTCATCGGAATGGGCTTCTGAATAATGACGCATGGTATTGGCCGGGTTTTTTCCGCTGAGAATTATACCGGTGCGACTGAGCATGGTTGCAAACCCGCTCTGGCCCAGGCGCAGGCGCTGCAGGTAGCGTTGAAGTTCTTCGAGCGTGAGATCGGCGGTAACCACCGCATACAGGAACCTGTCGCCCTGTTCGTCTACTCGATATACGGGTACCGCAAAAGTTGTCATCAGTACCTCGCCGCCACCTTCATCGTAATAGGGCTCCACCCAGCCTGGTTTGCCTGCGGTTACGGTGTCGGTATACCAGGCCTGGCTGCGATAGTTGTATTGCTCGGACGCGAGATCGGCGTAGGTCAGTATGCCGTCCTTGTGGTGGTAGTAGGGGGCGAACCCCAGAGGGTTATCTACCCGTTGTGGGTTCAGGGCTATGGTGGCGCCATAGATGTCCTCGTTATTTTCGACGATATCCTTGAGCATCTGCTCCAGCCCCGGCTGGGTGTAGTCCCGTTGTTGCAGGATGCGGGCTAAAAACAGGGTGGAGCCCTCCACCCCGTCCAGCAGGTTCTCCAGGTCGATAATCGTGGATTTAATGGTGTCTCGTGATTCCATGTGCAGCCGATCCAGGATTTCTTCCCGGGACAGGCGATAGTCCACCAGCATGCCAGTGCCCATGATAAGGGCCGAGCAGAGTGTAAGCAGTACAATCAGCCGTGTAGTGATGCTCTTCGACATGCCCTGGAGGCTCCTGGGACGGGTTACCAGCTACCCGTATTTTCCATTGATGCCCAGGGCTCCTGCGGCGCCAGCGCCTCCCCGGCCTGTAAAAGTTCAATGGAGATACCGTCAGGTGAGCGGATAAAGGCCATATGACCGTCCCGGGGTGGGCGGTTGATGGTAACGCCCTTATCCATCAGGGTCTGGCACAGCTGATAGATATTTTCCACGCGGTAGGCCAGGTGCCCGAAATTACGGCCGTCGTCGTAGTCCTGTGGGTCCCAGTTCCAGGTGATCTCCAACAGGGGGCTCTGGCCTTCACCGGCGGCTTCCACGTCGTCCGGCGCCGCCAGAAATACCAGGGAAAAGCGCCCTGCGTCACTGTCGTAACGATTGACCTGAACCAGCCCCAGCTTGTCGCAGTAGAAGTCCAGGGTTTCATCCAGGTCGCGCGCGCGAACCATGGTATGTAGATATTTCATAGGCCACCCCGGGTGGATTAGTGAACGGATAGCAAAACGAAATGACTGGTTTACAGTCCCAGGCATCCCGTCAGCCATATTAGAAGTGTGAAGGCTGGCTGACAAGCCTGTTCAGTGGGTGTTGGTTAGTGCGTAGCTGCTGTTACCTGCTGGCTTGAACCGCCCGGACGCTCCGGAAAATTGGATGCTTGCTGGCATTGGCCCTGCTGTGAGGTACAATCTCCGGCTTTTGCCAGAGGCAGTATCTTTTCATGTGGTTCAAGAATATCCGGGCGTATCGCCTTACCAGCTCTTTTGATCTCTCCCCAGAACAATTGGGGGAAAAACTCACCCAGCGCGGTTTCCAGCCGTGCGCCAGGTCGCAGGCCGTATCGGCGGGCTGGGTGCCCCCCCTGGGTGAAGAATCCAGTGAGCTGGTGCATGCAGCGAACGGGCGCATGCTGCTCAAGCTGAAGCGAGAGGAACGCCTGCTGCCGGCCACGGTGGTGCGTGAGCAGCTGGAGGAGAAAGTCGCGGCCATTGAAGCGCAGCAGGGGCGCAAGGTATATCGCAAGGAGCGCCTCACCATGAAGGACGAAATTGTGGCGGATTGCCTGCCTCGAGCCTTTACTCGATCCACCGGCGTGTATACTTATATCGACACTCGCGCCAACTGGATATTCGTGGATACCGCCAGTGCCGGCCGGGCTGAGGAGTTACTCAACCTGTTGCGCGAGTGTATTGGCAGCTTCCCGGTGCTGCTGCCCCAGGTTAATAACGCGCCCGCCGCGACCATGACTGGTTGGCTGGCTCACCACAACCTGCCGGAAGACTTTGCCCTGGGGGAGGAGTGTGAGCTGCGAGATCCCGGGGATGAGGGTGGCGTGGTGCGCTGCCGCGGCGTTGATTTGTTGAGTGAAGAGGTGGAAACTCATCTGCACGCGGGTAAGCAGGTCGCTCGCCTGTCACTGAGCTGGGAGGAAAGACTTTCACTGGTGCTGGCGGAGGACCTGTGTTTACGTCGCCTTAAATTTTCGGATGAATTGATGAAAGAGAATGAAGCCATCCCGGAAGCTGACAATGCGGCGCGGCTCGATGCCGATTTCGTCCTGATGTCGGAGGCCGTGACCAGCCTGCAGGAGAGAATTCTGGTCCTGTTTGGCGGTGAAGCCGAGTAACAGGCTGTCATGTCTAACCGTCCTGACACCGACGATTATCGCACATTGTTCCTGGCAGACGTGCCGGTGATGGATATGCGGGCGCCGGCGGAATTTTCCCATGGAGCCTTTCCCTGCGCCACCAGTTTACCGCTGATGAGTGACGATGAACGAGCACGGGTGGGCATTTGTTACAAGCAAAATGGTCAGGCTGCGGCGATTGAGTTGGGACATCAACTGGTGGCGGGGCAACTGCGAGAAAATCGACTGGCCCAATGGAGTGAGTTTGCCCGCCGGCACCCCGCAGGTTACCTCTATTGCTTTCGCGGTGGCCTGCGTTCCCGGACGGTGCAGCAGTGGCTGCATGAGCAGGGCATTGATTACCCGTTGATTGTGGGCGGCTATAAGGCCATGCGCCGCTTCCTGCTGGAAGAACTGGAGCGCTCGGTGGCGCGCGGATCGTTTGTCCTGATAAGTGGTAAAACCGGTACCGGCAAGACCCGGGTTATCTCCCGCCTGGCCCGCAGTGCCGACTTGGAGGGGCTGGCTAATCACCGCGGATCCAGCTTTGGCCAGTTGCCCACGCCGCAGCCCAGCCAGATCGATTTTGAAAATGCCCTGAGCATTACGTTGATGAAGTTACTGGCGCAGGATGACAGCCGTATTTTCCTGGAAGACGAGGGGCGCCTGATTGGTCGTCTCTACCTGCCCCAGGTGCTGGTCAAAGAGATGGCAAAAGCACCGATGCTGGTGGTCCAGGAGACTCTGGACCAGCGTGTTGATGTGGTCATAGAAGATTATGTGGTGGATCTGGGCCGTCGCTTCGCCCAGTTGGACCCGGAGCAGGGGCCGCGCTTGCATAGCGAAAAACTACAGGGCGATTTGTCCAGAATTCGTAAACGCCTGGGAGGCGAGCGCCATCAGGCGGTGAGCGCCCTGATGGAAGAGGCCTTCAGCGAACAGTGGCGCAGTGGCAGCCTGTTCCTGCACCGGGAATGGATCGCAGCGCTGCTGGAAAAATACTACGACCCCATGTACGAATACCAGTTGGCGCAACGCTCGGGTGAGGAATTGTTCCGCGGTGGTCGCGATGACGTGGTCGCCTGGGCGGTCGCCACAGGGGCGGGGGAAGGGTAGTCGCGTGCAGAGCACCAGCGAAATCCGTAAAGACCTGGTACTGGTAGGGGGCGGTCACGCCCACGCCCTGGCGCTGCGCATGCTCGCTATGAAACCCATAGAAGGTTTGCGCATCACCCTGGTGTCGCCGGCCAGCCACACCCCGTACTCCGGTATGCTGCCAGGCCTGGTAGCCGGCCACTACAACTTTGAGCAAACCCATATCGATCTGGCGCGCCTGTGCCAGTGGGCCGGGGTGCGCTTTCTCACTGCTGAAGTGACCGGCCTGGACCCCATCGCACGACAGCTGTCGCTGGCGGAGCGCCCCCCGATCGACTATGACCTGGTGAGCATTGACATCGGCTCCCAGCCGGAACTGGACACAGTGCCGGGAGCCAGGGCACATGCGACCCCGGTTAAACCCGTGGCCGACCTGTGGCGGCGCTGGCAGGCGTTGCAGGGCCGGGTACTCGCACAGGGTGCGGCAGTGGATTATCGCATTGCTGTGGTTGGTGGTGGCGCCGGCAGTGTGGAACTGGCGATGGCTATGGCCAACCGGCTCACCGGGAAATCCGTTGCTGTTGATTTGTGGTGTGGCGGGCCACAGATTCTACAGAACTACAATGCCAGGGCTTGCAAGATGGTGATGGCGGCCTTGAGGCGGCAGGGAATATCGACTCATCTCAATGCCCGGGTCGAGCGGGTGGAACGGGACTGCCTGGTGATGTCGGATGGAGCCCGGCCTCTCTACGACGAGCTGTTCTGGTGTACCGGTGCGGCCGCCGCGCCATGGATCGCCGCCAGCGGCCTGCAAACCGACGGCGGAGGTTTTCTTGCGGTGCGCGATACACTGCAATCGCTGGATGATGAGCGGGTATTCGGTACCGGGGATATCGCCACGCAGGTGAATCATCCCCGGCCCAAGGCGGGGGTTTATGCCGTGCGCCAGGGGCCGGTGCTGGCGCACAACCTGCGGGCACTGCTACTGGATAAGCCCCTGCGGCATCACCGTCCCCAGCGGCGCTTCCTGTCCCTGGTCTCCCTGGGCGGCAAGCAGGCGACGGCGGATAAAGGTCCTTTCAGCGCCACCGGCCACTGGGTCTGGCGCTGGAAAGACCGGATCGACCGGAAGTTTATGTCCCGCTTTGAAGATCTGCCCGCCAGTATGCCGCTGGCTTCCCGGGGACGGCTGCCGGAGCTTGACGGGGCTAAGCGACAACAACCCTGTGGCGGCTGCGGCGCCAAGGTGGGTGCGGATGCCCTGGGTAACGCGCTGGCGCAATTGAGTCTTCAATACCCGGAGCACTGCCAGGGGGAGGGGGATGACGCCGCGACCATTCCCCGGGCGGGCGCCAGCCCTGTGGTCCAGAGCCTGGATGTGTTGCGCGAGATGGTGGCGGACCCCTGGCAGATGGGACGCATCGCCGCTAACCATGCCCTCAGCGACCTCTACGCCTGTGGCGCCAGGCCGGTGTCAGCGCTGGCGGCGGTCACGCTGCCCTTTGCCGGTTCCTCTATTTTACAGCGTGAACTGCGACAATTACTGGCTGGCGCACTGCACGAATTTGCTGCGGTGGACTGCGTTTTGAACGGTGGTCACAGCATGCAGGGGCCAGAGCTCAGTCTCGGCTTTGTGGTCAATGGCATCCCTCTGGCGCAGGGCCAGCATTTGTTGCCAAAGCGGGGCCTGGCACCGGGTGATTTGCTGGTGCTGACCAAACCCCTCGGTACAGGCACCCTGTTTGCCGCGCATATGCAATTGCTCGCGGATGGTCGGGATATCAGTGTCGCCGTGGATGCGATGCTGCAAAGCAACGCGGGTGCGGCAGAATTGGCCGTTGCCCACGGCGCCAGTGCCTGCACCGATATCACCGGTTTTGGCCTGTTGGGACATTTGCTGGAGATGCTGAATACCGATCGTTGTGCCCGGCTGCAACTGGCGCAGTTACCTCTATTGCCTGGCGCCCTGGGGCAACTGCGCAGCGGTATTGTCAGCACCACGCACGCGGCAAACGCCCGGGCGGGGGAGGCGTTGCGCCGCGAGGGCCAGGTAGACGAGGCGCGTATGCAGATGCTGTTTGATCCACAGACCAGCGGCGGGTTGCTGATTGGCATCGCCGCCGATCGCGCCCGTGCCCTGCGCGATGCCCTGCGCCAGGGGGCCTACGCTCAGGCGGAGATAATAGGCGAGGTCGCGCTGCGTGCGCCCGGGGATGCCCTTAGCGTTGCCGTTGGTTAGTCCTCGTCCCAGTAGCGTGTCATTTCCAGGTAGAGAAACGAGGCAGACCAGGTGATCAGCACCAGCCCGACCAGGGACTCCAGGCCGGTCAGGTATCTCAGGTCGCCGTTGGGCACGATATCCCCGGTACCCAGGGTGGTATAGCTGGTGAATGAAAAATACACGCAGTCCATAAAAGTCCCATTGAAGTTACCATCCAGGTAGCCCCAGCCCTCTGCATTGTGCATCAGGAAAAAAGATAAGGCGAAAATCCAAACTTCCACCGCGTGAGCGGTCAGTGCCACAAACACTCCCATGACGATACGAAATCGGTGACGTATTGTCATCTGGGGCATAAATAGCGTTATTTGATGCAGGAACTCGTAATGGATCATTACGGTAAGTGCGATGACGAAAATATTTACGGCAAAAACAAATATCACTTAACCTGGGCTCCTGCGACTCCGGCGAATCTCTACTTTAACTCTTTTGGACATGCACTAAAAAGCCCCAAATTCTGGCGAGGCTTTTTATATCAAATGTCTAGACTTCATGTCCAAACAACGCCTTAAGAGCCGCCCTGGCCGGTACTAGAGAGTCCTCCATAGCCTTGCCGAATTCTTCAAAGATCTCGTGTCTGGTGAGAGCAAGTTCACCCGCCTGTGCCTGTAGAATTTCCCGGGTTGAAGTCCTGGATGACATCGCTGTGTAGAAATTCTGCAGAGCTTCATTTTTCGCCATCAGGTTCAGCAAGGGCATCTCGAAGATCTGGGAAAAGGTTTTACCAAGCTCTAATATATGGAAAAGGTGAAAATCCGCAAGGCAAGGGTCCGGTCCCAACAGAAAGGGCGACATTTTGGCGCTTCCTATGAGGCGGCCCAGTGCGCCTTTTATCATAATCAGAGACCATGAGCTGTATATCTCTGATTCACGTTCAGTTTTGAATTTGAATGCTTGCGGATAGTAAGCGCCGACGACAAACCAGTTGAAGAACGGCCCGCTGATGGAGAATGTAAGAAAGTCGTTCGCCG
>QNFS01000057.1 GCA_003646415.1 Gammaproteobacteria bacterium | reverse complement strand
CCTCGCACAGACCGGTGCGAATAACAGCACTCTCGCCTTCAACTACCAGGCACCACTCCCCCTCCTGCCAGGGCAGTAGTAACGGCTCGGGAACCCAGCGGTTGACCCCGGGGTAGTCAGCCAACAGTGCCTGCCACTCCCCCATCTTCTGCGTTGAGCAGACGGCGACGCTGAGGTGAGTCTTATCCAGCGTCTGGTAGGCAAATTGCAACTCATCGATATCGGCCGCCACCTGCTCCTCCAGCATGAAGGGCAGTGATTTTGCGATATGCTTTCTCTCATCGGCCGTGATCGACAGGGGCAGCAGTCGAACGTCCGCCCCCGGCACGGCAAAGCACGGGGAGACTCTGCGAGAATCCAGAGTGGCACGCAGTTGCTCCCGGTCAGTTTCATTGTCCAGCCACCGGGGCTCCTCACTGGCGCCTGGCGGATACCAGGCCAGTCGGCCCTGGATCAACCGTATCACCGCGATATTTTGCAAAACCTACCCACTTCCAATTCCAAACTCCGTCATCTACTCATTCCAACTGTCCATTTTCATCTATCCATTTCTAACTACAAGCTGCCACTGGCCCTGACGAGCGCGGTGATACGCCGCGTGCGCCGCTCCAGCACACTGTACAAGCGCATGTTCCTGTCGGCAACTTCCACTTCCGCCTGCAACAGAAAGTAGGAAGAAGACTGTCCCAACAGCGCTTTGATTCCCGCCATCCGCTCAGGTTTATCACCAAATACGGCATTGCCCAGAAAGTCGTCCACATCGGCAAAACCGGAAGTTTCCCGATAAGCTGCCAGGGCTTCACCATCCGCTTCACTGAGAGGGCTCAAATCATTGTCCGCATTGATTGAGCGCAGCACCATGGCCGGCGCCGTGTGGATATTCAAGGTCGCCGACGACTGCGGCCAGACCGCCACCCAGGGCAGTACAGCCCGATATATCTCTGGCGTCATATAAGCCACCACCCGCAGTTCGCTGACACTGGCCATCGGCCGGTTGGCGGTGCGGTGCGCCTGCTCCCTGGAAAAATAGTAATCATCCTCCGCGCCATTGGCTGTGGGGGTCGCATCCGGATCCAACCAGTCAGCAACAGATTCGGTAATCAATATGGCCTCCTGCTCACTGACCGCGGGTTCCCCCAGCGCCTGCAACAATCGAATAAACTGCGCCTGGGCAGCAGTAAACCGCTGCTTGTCGCGCCCCTGGGGCGGGCGAACGACCAGGGAATTAAGATTGAAACGCCCCTGCAGGTCTTCCAGGGAACCAACCAGCCAGCCGCCTTCATCCAGGGCGTAAGGGGTGGTGGGCTGGGCCCATATCTCGTCCAGGTCATCCCGCGGCTGTTCACTGTCCTGGTCGGCGTCATAATCGATAAGCAGGGCCGTGGCGGCCAAATCCTCGGCGCCACGCAAATAGGCATAGGCCTGCTCCGCCTGCATCACGTTGGCGGCGCGCTGGTAGACGCGGTTGAATTCGGCTTTCATGGCCACTATCAGCGCAGCGCACAGGGCGAACACCAGCAACGCCACCACCAGGGCGGCACCACGCTGGCGGCCAATGCCGGGCTGCGCATTATAACGGTGGAAGTTCATACAATCGCAGCATCTCGCCCCAATCATCCAGTTGTAGACTGACCTGAAGCGCGACCGGTGGCGCCAGCCCCACTCCGGGATTACTGGTATCGGCCACCCAGCTCTGGGGCCAGTTGCGGGTGTCCAGGTTTACCCCGTCACCCACGGTCTCTACAGCAGCAAGAGAACCGAGAAACGCCAGTTCCATATACTCCACGCCTTCCAGTAGTTTGACACTGTCTGCGGACGTATCCCCCGCCCTGTCCAGCACCGGGTAGGAATCGCGCCACAGGGCATTATCTTCAACCCGGTAATTGACCCGCTGCAAGTTGCTGCGCAGGTGCTCATTGGGGTTGTGCCAACCAGAGCGGGTAAAGCTCAATGCAAAGCGCGCCGCCGGCCCGCCCATCATCGCGGGCTCAGACTCCCCGAACTCGTCCCGAACCGGCCGCGCGACAAACTGGCGTACATCCCGTGAAATTATCATCCAGGCCCGGTTGACTTCGTAGGTTCGATCAGATGTCTGCCGCGTGCTCTCCACCCCCGTCAATACGGTGGAAAGGCTGGTATAGGCAATGGTGGAGACAAAGGCGGTAATCGCCATGGCGATCAATACCTCTATCAGGGTGAACCCGCTAGTTACCCGCATCGCCCGCCTCGGGTTCAGGTTTCAGCCCAGATTTCGGTGCAGATTCCGGTTCAAACTCCAGGTCAGCGGAAAGAAAGGCCACCAGGGTGTACAGCGGTTGCTCCCGTTGCTCCTGCTCTGCAGCCACGGAAACTTCAACACGATAAAATTCAGCGACCTCTGTGGGCTGGCTGTCCAGCCACCAGTACCACTGCCGATCCGCCATTTGCGCCACGCCACCGTCCTTGCCCCTGATCAGGCTCCCGGTCGCCTCGCTCAGGATACGTACTTCCGACAGCTTGTTGGCCGCCACCATGTGGGCCAGGGACTTATCACGCAGGTAGCCGGTGCTGTCCACCTGCTGGTAAAGGGATATCAGCAACGCCGGCAGGGCGATAGCCACAACCGCCAGTGCGACCATCACCTCCACCAGGGTGAAGCCCTTTACACGAAACATCAGAGCGCCTCCTCCTCGGCTTCACCGCGACGCAGCAGTTCGAAACGGCCCAGCAAATCCCACTCCATGCGCCACAGCAGTTCACTGTTGTCACGCCGACGCACCTCTATGACTCCCGGCGTGGTCTCACCACTGGCGTACAGCACCACCTGGGGCGGGGCCTCTACTTCGCCACCACCGACGGGCAGCTCAGCTACTGGAACGTCCTCCAGTTCCAGCAGCAGCTCAATCTCCGGGGGCATTTGCTGCTCGGCGAATACATCCTTTCCACTGGTGGGCAAGCGCCACCCTTCAGGCCGCCGTTCGCGCCAGCTGTAAGTGTAAAGCACCTCACCGTCCACATCGTGGCGTTGCAACAGCAGGCCATAGTCCAGTCCCAGCATCTGGGCTTCGTCCAGCGCATAGCCCGCCACATCCGCCAGGTTGCGCACCTTGGCCTCCAAACGGATATCTCCTGAGCCGGAACCCACATTGAGAGTCACCACCGAGGTGATAAGCACCACCACGAACAGGGTGACCAGCAGCTCCAGTAAGCTGAAGCCCCGCTGGCGAGCCGATGCCGCAGCGGCTTTATTCACAGAGTATCAGTCCCGGGTTTTCCAGTTGCCAATATCCGTGTTCTGCCCTTCACCACCGGACAAGCCATCGGCGCCCAGCGAGTAGATATCCACATCCCTGTTGTCGCCGGGGCTCAGAAATAGATAAGGCCGCCCCCAGGGATCTATGGGCAATTCCGACAAATAGCCGCCCTCCTTGAAATTTCGCGGCTCGGGATCCAGCGTGCTGCGCTCCACCAGGGCTTCCAGACCCTGCTCTGTGGTGGGATAAACATAATTGTCCAGGCGGTAGATCTTCAGGGCGGTTTCTATCGCCTTAAAATCCGCGTGTGCTTTTTGCACCCGGGCCTCGTCCGCCCGGTTCAGGACAGTGGGGGCTACAACACTGATCAGCAGTCCCATAATTACCAGCACTACCAGGATTTCCACCAGGGAAAATCCACGTTGTACCGCCTGTGTGTTGAATGTAGCTTTCATAGGTCACTTCACCATAGTATTTAAATCGAATATCGGCAACAGGATGGCCAACACAATGGTCAACACCATGCCGCCCATAAACACCACCATCAGAGGTTCAAACAGGCTCATCATGGTGCCCAGAGTCATCTCCAGCTCCCGCTCCTGATTGGTCGCGGAGCGCTCCAGCATGGTTTCAAGTTCACCGCTGGCTTCGCCACTGGCCACCATGTGCACCATCATGGGAGGAAAACGGCCGCTTTGCTCCAGCGCCCGGTGCAGGCTACTGCCCTCCTGCACATGCTCCGCCACCACTTCACTATCCTCTCGCAACACCAGGTTGGTCAGAACCTGTCCGGCGATGCGCAGAGAGTCCAGCAGCGGCACGCCACTGGCCATCAGAATACTCAGGGTAGAGGCAAATCGCGCCGTATCCAGGGCGGTCAGCAGGCGCGATAGTCCCGGCGTTCGCAGCAGCAGGCCGTGCCAGCGTTTCTTGCGCCGGGGATTGCGCAATAGCTGGCGGATAACGAATACCAGCAGAATCAGGCCCAGCAATAACCAGATACCGTAATCACGAAAAAAGTCACTGCCGGCGATCAGAGCGCGGGTCAGCAGCGGCAACTCCCGCTTTGAATGGGCAAAGATCCCCACCAACTCCGGCACCACAAACACCATCAGCGCCACCACCACGGCCAGGGCCACCCCGACCAGGATAAACGGGTAGATCATGGCCATTTTGAGTTTCTGCCCGGTGTACTGGCGCTGCTCGGTATACTCCGCAAGTTGCTCCAGTACCGGCCCGAGATAGCCGGCGTGTTCACCAGCATTCACCATGGCTCGATACATTTCATTGAACACCAGGGGAAACTCACCCATGGCATACGCCAGTGTGTGCCCCTCCGACACCCGCGAGCGCACCTGTAACAACATGCCTTTAATGCGCCCACTGCGGCTCTGCTGCGCGGCCGCTTGCAAGGCTTCATCGAGCGGCAGGTTGGATAATACCAGTGTGGCCAGTTGTCGGGTCAGTAGCGCCAGATCACCGACGCTGATGCGGGGCTGGAGAAAAGAGAAGCGCAATGTGGACTGGCTACCCGCAGCCTGCTTGTTGGCCACGCCGACTTCCACCGGACGCAGGCTCTGGCCGCGCAACTGGGTGCGAATTTGCCGCTCGGAGTCGCCCTCCAGCACCCCCCGAACGAGTTTACCCTCGCTGTTCAGTGCCCGGTATCGATACGCTGTCATGACTCAGTAATCCGCAATCAGGTGACCGAGGTCACCCGCAGGACTTCCGCGATACTGGTGTCACCGGCCAATATCCGGCGCCGGCCATCGGCTTCCATACCGGGGTAGTGCTGCCGCGCATGGCGCAACATCTCCTGCTCGCTGGCGCCCTCATAAATCATCAGGCGCAGACCCTCGTCAACTTCTATGAGTTCGTACAGGCCGGTACGCCCGCGATAACCCGTGAAATTACACAGCTTGCAGCCCTGTGCCTTGAACACCGTAAACCCGGTGTCAGACAAACTGATATGCAATAGGTCACGTTCCGCCGGGCTGAGTTCAACAGCTTCCTTACATTCATTACACAACAGGCGCACCAGGCGCTGGGACATTACCGCCAGCAGGCTGGATGAAATCAGGAAGGGTTCAACGCCCATGTCCTTCAGGCGCATAACCGCGCCGATCGCCGTATTGGTATGCAGCGTGGACAGCACCAGGTGCCCGGTCAGGGAAGCCTGCACCGCGATCTCGCCGGTTTCCAGGTCCCGAATCTCGCCCACCATCACCACGTCAGGGTCCTGCCTGAGAATGGCCCGCAGCCCGCGGGCGAAAGTCATGTCGACCTTGCTGTTGACCTGGGTCTGGCCCACCCCCGGCAGCATGTACTCGATAGGATCTTCGATGGTAAGAATATTGCGGGAAGTCTCATTGATATGCGACAGGCCCGCATACAGTGTCGTGGTCTTGCCCGAACCCGTAGGCCCGGTGACCAGAATAATGCCGTGAGGACTGTGCAGGAACTTCTTGTAAGCCGTCAGCACCTGTTCATTCATGGCCAGCTGGGACAACTGCAATTGACCCGCCGCCGTATCCAGCAAGCGCAAGACCACGCGCTCACCAAAGGCGGAGGGGATGGTAGACATGCGGATATCGACCGCGTGACCGGCGATCTTCACTGAAATCCTGCCGTCCTGTGGCACGCGCTTTTCAGCGATATCCAGCTTGGCCATGACCTTTAAACGGGACACCAGCAGGGGCGCCAGCATCCGCTTGGGCGACAGCACCTCCGCCAGCACGCCGTCTACGCGATAACGGATGCTGAGGCGATCCTCGAAAGTTTCAATATGAATATCCGAGGCCTGTTCACGCACGGCCTGGGACAGGATGGCATTGATCAGGCGAATAATGGGCGCGTCATCCTCCGCGTCCATCAGGTCTCCCGACTCGGGGATTTCATCCGCCAGGCGGCTGAGGTCCACATCGGCGCCGATGTCCTCCGCCATCTGCATCGCCTCGTTGTTATCGCGCTGATAGGCCATGGTCAGGCGTCGCTGGAACTCACTGCCGGACACGCCCTGCAAACGGAAGGGTCCACCCAGACAACGGCGCAACTCGGTCAGCACCTGCATACCCGGCTGTCCCTGATGCACGATCACGGCTTCGTGATGGGTCTCATCCAGCAACACGCCGTTGAGCTTGGCATAAGTAAATGGCAGGCTGCGCCGCCCGGCGGACGTCGCTACCGGCATTGCCTGGGGCTCGATGTCAGTAAGTGCTGTCAATTGCCCTCCGGCTGAGCTGTAGCCGCACTGCTATCAGTCTCGTCCTTAGCCGCGGTTTCGGCCTCCTTGATGGTGTCCAGTTGCTTTATCTGCGCTTCCCACTCAGGCAGTATGGGCAGGTTATCATCGTCGAGGAACATCAGCCCGCGCTCCCGGCGCAGGGCCTGCTGATCACGAATATAGCGGTATTTATCGGCGGTAGCACCGGCCAGCTGTTCATCATCCCGGATGATGGTAGAGCGGATGAAGATCAGCAAATTGCTCTTGGTGACCTTTACCGCGTCGGTACGGAACAGCCTGCCCAGTAAGGGTATATCCCCCAGGATAGGCACTTTCTGGCTGGCATCCTGCACATCGTCCTTGATCAAGCCCCCAAGCACCACCACGCGACCGTCTTGCGCCAACACCTTGGTCTGGATTTTACGCTCATTGGTGATCAGGTCCGAGGCCACCACAGACAGGCCGCTGAGGCTGGATACTTCCTGCGAGATATCCAGCACCACCGAATCACCCTCATTGATATGGGGGGTCACGGTCAGGGTAATACCCACATTCTCGCGCTCGATAGTCTGGAAAGGGTTCTGCGCGCCATCCCCGCCGGCACCGGTATTGGTAAAGGAACCGGTGACAAAGGGTACGTTCTGGCCCACGGTGATATAGGCCTCCTGGTTGTCCAGGGTCAGTAGGCTGGGTGTGGACAGGATGTTGGCGTTCTGTTGCTCCTTGAGCGCGTTGAGTATAACGGTCATGGAAAAGTCATCGTCCAGGTTGCCCCAGCCCAGGGACAGGCCCGGTGTCCCGGCCAGGGCGCCGGCAAGGTCACCCATATCAAAGCCATCATCACCACCTTCGTCCTTGGGTGGCAGTACGGCCCCGGCGATATTGCGGGCACGGGCATCCCCCGCATTGATGTTGCTGCCATAGAATCCGTTATCCTCCGCAAACAGCCATTGCAAGCCCAGGTCCTGGCCATCGATCAGTTCCATCTCCACGATAATGGCTTCCACCAGCACCTGGGCGCGGCGGATATCCAGCCTATGGATAACCGCCTCCAGGGCCGCCATCTCGTCCGCATCGGCGGTCATAATGAGGGCATTGGTACCCTCATCCGCCTCGATGGTGGAGGTATTGCCACCGGCACGGGGCTGCTTCTTGCCATCGCCCGCATCCAGTTGGCTGATATTCTGCATGACCCGGGTCAATACCTCGGCAAGTTCTGTGGCCTGCGCGTACTGCAGGTAGATCACCTTGACGTTGCCGCTCTGCTCCAGTGGCGTGTCCAGGTGATTGATCAGTTTGCGGATACGGGCCCGCTCCAGCTCGTCGCCACTGACCAGCACGCTGTTGGTGCGCGAATCCGCCACCAGCAGCACCTCCGGCTCGGCGCCGCCGCTCTGCTTGGCCGCGGACTTGCTGAGTCGGTCCAGCATGCGCACCACATCCTCCGCCACGGCGTAACGCAGTTTCAGGATATCCGTCTGCTGCACGGCGGACTTGTCCATGCGCTCGATAATGTCCCGGATCCTGTCGATATTGGCCGATACGTCAGAGATGATAATGGCGTTACTGGGGGCATAGGCCGCCATATGCGCCTGTTGCGGCACCAGGGGGCGCAACACCGGTATCAGCTTGGCAGCCGAGATATTCTCCAGCCGAATAACCTGGGTGACGTACTCATCAGTGGTTTTACCGGTATCACCATCGCGCACGGCGACCGGTGAAGAGCGGGCGTCTTTGCTCTGGATCACGCGCACGATCCCCCCGGAGTTCACGGCGGTATAACCATGTACATCCAGTATGGACAGGAACAGCTCGTACAACTCGCTGCGCGATACGGGCTTGGCCGACACCACTTTCACCTTGCCCTTGACCGCCGGGTCAACCACGATGGTGGTGTTGGTAGCTTCCGCCACAAATTTGATCAGCTCCTGGATATCGGTATCTTTCAGGTTGACCGTGTAATCCTGTGCCAACAATGGGGCGCTTCCCAGCAACAATACCAGCACTGACGCGAGTGCGGACTTATGGCTGAACCAGGTTGTGACTTTCACTAAAATACCGTCCTGTTCATCGTTTTCACTGTGCCGCGCCCTTATCCAGGCTCACGCTTACGCTGAGCTTTTTATTCTTTCTCTCCAGCTCGAATACGGCCTCGCTGGCTGAGCGCATGGCCTGGTACAGGCGCATGGTGTTGGCCGGGTCGTTGAGGGTGATGCCGTTAATGCCCGTTACCAGATCGCCGGGTTTGAATCCGAGTTGTTCGAATTGCCCGGCATCCTTGCCGGGGCTGATACGATAGCCGAGCAATTCACCGCCCTCGCGCACGGCACTGACACTGACCACCTCCGCCAGTGACTGTGGGTTTTGGTACAGGCGGTCCCGGTAGCTCTGGGCCAGGGCCGTGGCGTGGGCATCCGCTCTTTTGTCAACACGCTCAGTAACCGCCGGATTGGGGGTGGTTTTGCGCTTTACGGCAGGTACCGGGCGCGATGTCAGTTGAGTACCCAGGTCAGACTCCTCAAACAGCACCAACAACTCATAGGTGCCACCGTTGTCCAGCACCACCTGAGCGGGCATCACCTTGGCCAGCACCACCTGCCCGGACACAGGGAGTTTATCCTCTACAGCGTACACCGCCTGGCGCGACTTGTGTTCGATAATCGCATACCCCAACCCATCCTCCGTGGAAGCCACTATGCCGCGTAACTTCAAATCCAGGCGAGTCTCGCGGGCGTCTTTTTCTATGCCGTCCCTGACCGTAGCTGCGGTCGCGGCCTCCTCGATAACTACCACCTCTGCCTCCGCCCCGGCCTCGCCAAACAAGTGCCAGGCCCTCAGGCGATCGATATCTATTGAGTCGGCGCTGGCGGTCGCGGCGCGCGAAGGTAGGGGGTTGAGTACGACAGTATCGGCCGCTACGGAGGAATCGGCGGCGGGCAGCAGCGCCCAAATCAACCTGGACAGGGTCAATACCGCCCACAAGGCGAACAGTGCCAGCAGGATCTGACGCAAACGACGGACACGAGTCGGCTGGGCCAGGCCGTGCAGCACTCGCTCCAGGGCATTGCTTACACGCGCGGAAACATCGCTGGAATTACTGAGCCACTCAGCTGGCAACGCTCACCCCCCTGATTTCCCCGGCAGGAGCATGCCTGCGCGGTAGGTATTATGCCTCCGATTATAGGGGGCATAAGTGAAAGTTAATACTCTCAAACTACGGTATTGTGGCGGGAAAACACAAGATATAGTGAAGATTTGTTGAGATATAGCCAGAAATACGGAGGCCCCCGTACAGCGGGGGCCTCCAGAGGGGATCAGGCATCCAGCGCCTGGTAATAGTCGGAGAGGATCCTGGCCACTTCAGGACGGGAGAACTCGGGTGGCGGCGCAATACCCTTGCCCAGCATTTCCCGCACGGCGGTGCCCGATAACAGCACAAAGTCGTCCATGGAATGGTCGGGGACATCGCGCATCATGACTACCTTGTCCAGCTTTTTGCTGTAGGCGGTGTGATCGGCCTTGAACACCTCCAACTCCAGGGCGCCCTCGGGCACCTCCTCGTCAAAAATGGTCTGGGCGTCGAAACCCCCGTAGTAGTCGCCAACACCGGCGTGGTCGCGGCCCACGATCAGGTGGGTACAGCCACAGTTCTGGCGGAACACCGCGTGCAATACGGCCTCCCGCGGGCCAGCGTACAGCATATCAAAACCGTAACCCGTCACCATCACCGTATTGGGCGGGAAGTAGACCTCCACCATCTTGCGAATTGACGCGTCGCGCACATCAGCGGGAATATCACCCGGCTTCAGCTTGCCCAGCAGCATATGAATCAGTATGCCATCCGCATTCAGCTGCTCCATAGCCATGCGGCACAGCTCCTCATGCGCCCGGTGCATGGGGTTGCGGGTCTGGAAGGCGACAACCTTCTCCCAGCCATGCTCCTTGATCTCATTGCGGATCTCCACCGCCGTGCGGAAAGTATCGGGGAAATCAGCCTGGAAATAGGAAAAATTGAGCACCTGAATCGACCCTGACACCAGGGTCCTGCCCTGATCGGAGAAAGTGGCGACCCCGGGGTGATTTTCGTCCAGGGTGCGAAAGATCTTCTCGCACATGAAGGTGATCTGCTCGTCAGTGACGGACTCCACCGCCGCCACGTCCATTATGGCCAGCACCGGGTTGCCCTCCACATTGGGGTCGCGCAGGGCAATACGGCTGCCCGCCTCTATCGAAGTTTCACTGGTCATATTGACTACTGGCACGGGGAAGAACAGCCCGTCCACCGTGTGCATTTTTTCCGCCACGCTCAACGCGTCCGCCAGGTTCATATACCCGGTCAGTGGATTGAAATAACCGCCACCGAGCATTACGGCGTTGGCCGCCGCGGCTGAACTGAGCATCATGGAGGGCAGGGTTTCGGCCTCCGCCAGCAGCGCGTGACGCTGCTCGGCGTTGTAGACAAAAAGTGGGTTGAGTTCGTCCGAACCGTGGGGTTTGATCATCGCTGCCTCCTGGTTATTGTGTGATGATGCCGCGATCACGCAGCACGTTAAGAATTTCGTTTACTTCTTCTTCCAGACTCTGCTGGTCAGAGTGCAGATGGATCTCCGGCTTGAATGGCGCCTCGTAAGGGTCGTCGATACCCGTAAAATTCTTTATCTCCCCGGCCCGGGCTTTTTTGTAAAGGCCCTTGGGGTCGCGACTCTCGGCGGCTTCCAGGGAGCAGTCCACATACACCTCGATAAAATCCATGCCGGCCTCTTCATGCAGGCTCCGCACCTGGTCCCGGTCGGCCTTGTAGGGGCTGATAAAGCTGCTCAGGGCGATGACACCGCTGTCGACAAACAGCTTGGCCACCTCGCCGATGCGGCGGATGTTCTCGGTGCGATCCTCAGCAGAAAAACCCAGGTTCTTGTTGATGCCCATACGCACGTTATCGCCATCCAGGCGATAGGACAACACACCCATCTCGTTGAGCATGCCTTCCAGCTCTACCGCCACAGTGCTCTTGCCACTGCCGGATAAGCCAGTGAACCACAGGGTCGCGCCCTTGTGACCCAGAATCTTGCCGCGATGTTCACGGGTGATATCTCCCTCGTGCCAATGCACGTTGGTCGCTTTTTGTTCTGCCATTGTTACTACCTCTATAGTTTAGTGAATGCGGGGGCTCTACCGAATTGCGGCGGCGATTGTACCACCTTCGCATCGGGAAATATTATTAATACAAAATCCAAATAATGCCGGGGACAGCACGGGGCGGGAATCCTCTGATTAAGGCCATCGCCGCGAAAGCGGGGGGCAACGAAAACTGACCTGATCAGAGGTACATCAGGTATAGAAATCTACCAGGGACAGCAACAACATGACGCCAACCAGCGGTATTAACCAACGCCGCAGTTGGCGCATGCGTTGCGGGTCGGCGGGCCTGGCGAAACGCTCGCCCAACACGACCATTAGCGCCACCGCGCCAAAAATAAACAGCAGGATCAGTAGCGTGCTATTCATTACGGTACATTATGTCTGGTGCCGCCTGCCCCTGTCGCCAGAGCCTGAATCAACAGATTACCCGATAGGCGTCGGGAATCTGACCGGCCTGATCCATTGTGCACTCAAGATCTTTCAGCAAACCGTCCTGCAGGCTGTAGACCCATCCATGCACCGCCAGCTCCTGACCACAAGCCCAGGCGTTCTGGACGATTGTCGTGTGGCAGACGTGGGATACCTGGGTCATTACATTGAGCTCGCACAACAGATCCATGCGCGCTTCTTCACCGTCTATCGCCTCGATGCGCGCCCGGTGCCGGTACTGTATATCCTTGATGTTGCGCAGCCAGTTGTCGATCAGGCCGTGGTCGGTATCCTCATAGGCCGCACGAATACCACCACAGCCATAATGGCCCACCACGATAACATGCTTCACCCGCAGTATTTCCACCGCATATTGCAGCACAGCGAGGCAGTTAAAGTCCGTATGAACCACTATATTGGCGACATTGCGATGCACAAAAATCTCGCCCGGTAACAGACCGACTATCTGGTTGGCCGGTACACGGCTGTCGGAGCATCCTATCCACAAATACTCGGGGTTTTGTTGGTCGGCCAGCTTCTGGAAAAAATTCGGATCGCTGCTGTGAAGGCGCTTGGCCCACTCGCGGTTTTTCTCAAACAGGCCATCGAGCTTACTCACAGTGCACCCTCAAAGAATCAGTGTGCTGAGACGGGACTGCGCCACCCGGTTGCCACCCTTGGACTGGGCGGACTCGAGCGCTTTGCCGGCCACAGATTCCATCTGCCTGGCCAACTGCGGCATATCCACGGCGGGGTAATTTTGCGGCTCCCATGTAACCATGCCAATACTGATACAGACCTGCAACACCGCCCCGCGCCCGTCATCCATGGCAAAACCCTCTATATCCTCACGCATGCGCTCGGCAATGTCCTGCCCCAGCATCTCACCACTGCCCGGGATAAGCACTGCAAACATCGGTGTGGACAGACGCGCGAGCATGTCCGTCGCCCGCAGGTCGGAGGAGATCCTTTCGGCTACCTTCTTTACCACAAACTCACCCCGGCGTTTACCGTAGTGGTCATAAAGGTCATCGTATTCATCGATTTCCATCAGCAATACGGTAACCGGCTGATCCGCGCGCCTGGCCCGGGATATTTCCCTGGCGATATCCTTCTGGAAGCCTCGCATGTTGCTGATTTGGGTCAGCGGATCAAGCAGGGTCAAT
>QNFS01000056.1 GCA_003646415.1 Gammaproteobacteria bacterium | reverse complement strand
GACAACAATGAAAGTAGCCTATCTGTTATTGGCGGTGCTTTTGTCCGGCTGTGCCAGCCAGACTATTGAGCCCAGTTATTACCTGTTGCGCTCCAATGAGGATTTACAGTCCAGTGAGCTCAATCCGTCCAAAGATTTCTCCATGGGCAATGTGGTTATTGCCTCCTATATAGACCAGCAGGGTCTGTTGATGGAAACAGCGGATGGCGAAGTCCGCACCGCCCGGCACAACCTGTGGGCTGAGCCCGTGTATGAAGGGGTGCGTAACTTCCTTTTTGTTGAAATCGCACAGGCCAAAGGCGAAGATCTCCTGCCCTCCCGGCTCAGCAGTGGCACGACAGTAATCGACATTCGCATCGACCAGATGCACGGCACCAGCGATGGCAAAGCACAGCTGGTCGCTTACTGGTGGCTGCGCCGTAACGGAGAGGTACTCAGCTTTTATCGATTCGCAGAATCACAAGCCCTGAATGCGGAGGGCTATGCGGCCCTGGTAGCCGCTGAAGAAACCTTATTGACGCAACTGGCAAAGAAAATCACCGCCAGCCTGGTAGTCACCGATTCCTAGATCGGCAGCGGCATAAACACCTTCGATACTGCGTGCACCGCGCCGGTGACGGTGCGATCATTCGCATCGTCGGCAATGCGCGCCATCATTTCCTGCAGGATGATGATTCTGCCGAACAGCCGTTCAAAGCTCAGGTTGTCAACAACCCCCTTGTACTCGTAAGTAATGAGGTAGTGTTCACCGTTTGGCTTGCGAGCATTTTTCAACTTCCACAACAGCACCTCCACGTTGCGGGCGCTGGCCAGCAAGACCTCTGGCTCCAGTTGATCGGTCAAGAACATTTCCGCCTTATATCGGTAGGCTTCGCGTAACATACTCCCCAGCCCGACCATCAGTGCGAATACCCGGTCGCCCCTGAATGTCGGATCAAAGGCAATATTCATGGCATTGATACCCTGTTTGTCATTGAGTTCTGGGAAATCCAGCGTGTGGCGATGCACCCTGAGCTGCGCCAACCTGCCCTCGATAGTCATGCCCGGATTCTTCTGCAGCTGCACCGGGTTACGTTTGTATAACTTGACTACCAGTTCACGCACAGCTGCGCGCGTTTCAGCAATAAACTCATCGGCCACCAAGTCGATATCCGACTTCACCAAGTTTTTGATTTCATAATCAGCACAGGCAAACAGAAATATGGACAGTATCAGCAAGAGCGACAAACGCATACGGCAAGTCTAACAAGTTGTATTGGGCAGGAGTGAGTAGATACAGCGGTAATATTATGCTGGGGCGGGACTGGCCTATAAACTTCAGGCGCCAGTGATGCCGGCATTGCAACAATTATAGGTATATATTCGGACTGCCCAGATTCGATCAAAATCGAATTTTTCCAGCCGGTTACGCTATAGCACGCGTATCAAGCCAACCACACTGACCGTCAACAGGACAAACCCCAGTATTCTGAAAAATACTTTGGTGTCTGCCCGCATCGTGTAGTGGTGGAAACGCAGACCAACCAGATGACCCAGTGTTGCGCAGGGCAGCAGCCACAACTGCTGGCGCCATTGCAGATCAACTCCCGTCCACATAAATGCTGCCAGTTTCACCGTGACAAGCACAAACCACAGTGCAAACAAGGTATCACGCAACTGGTACTTCTCGACCCGGTTCGCCGCTACCGGCACAATCAGGGGCGCCGCGACCAATGAGGTGCCGCTGACGTAACCTCCCAAAACCAGAAAAAATACATCCAGCGATTTACTGTTGCTTTGGAACGGCCTGTCAAGGATATAAGTAATGGCGTAAATGATTACAACAACATAGATGAACCCACTGACAATATCCGCAGGTAGCGTGATCACACCCGCCACCCCGATCAGTTTGGGAATGATCATCAATAGCAGGGCATAACGCAGGAATGGCCAGTTCACAGTTCCACGCTGGTTATCGGTTCCATCGCGTGAGACTCTACGGTGTGATTGCACCACAGTAACAAACGAGAAAAATAGCAGTTGAACCGCGATAATGGGCAGAAAAACCAATGGGACATTATGCACCATCAACAGGAAAGGCAGGGTAAGTACCGCCCCACCGAAACCCAGGCTGGAGCGCACAAAGCCACTCCAGACAAACAGCAGCCCAATCGCTACATATTGCCAACTCTCCAGGCCTTCCATTAAGTCTTCTCAGTCCATCCAGCAGATCCAGCTGAACATATTAACCCAGTCCCGATGGGGCTTCATGCCCCGATGGCAATAGTATGATAGTTATCGTATGACAGTTAATGCCCATCGGTATGGCCACAAAGCGGGGCTATAACAAGCTAAAAGACACCGCCACACCGGCCACAATGATAGCGACAATACTCATCAGTTTAATCAAAATGTTGAGGCTCGGCCCGGATGTATCCTTGAACGGATCCCCCACCGTGTCACCGATTACCGACGCCCGGTGCGCGGCGGAGCCCTTGCCACCATAATGTCCCGCTTCAATATACTTTTTGGCGTTGTCCCAGGCGCCGCCGGCGTTGGACAGGAATATCGCCAGTACGAAACCGGTGGACAACCCCCCCACCAGCAGGCCGATCACCCCCGCCACCCCCAGCACCAGGCTCACCACAATGGGCACTGCGACCGCCAGCAGCGACGGTGCGATCATTTCCCGCTGGGCGCCAATAGTGGAGATCTCAACGCAACGAGCGTAATCGGGCTCCGAAGTGCCTTTGAGGATACCGGAGTCACTCCTGAACTGACGACGCACCTCTTCCACCATCAGGCTCGCTACGCGCCCCACCGCCTGCATAGTCAGGCCGCTGAACACCAAGGCCACCATGGCTCCGAGAAACAGTGACACAAGCACCACCGGATTCAACAGGGTTACGTTGAAATAGACCATAAAATCCGCCAGTGTAGCATCGATAGTCGCTATCTCCACACCATTGCGCAATGCCAGTATGGTCTGCCCTGCTTTAAGCATTTCAATACGAATTACCTCCAGATAAGAAGCGATCAGCGCCAGCGCGGTCAATGCCGCCGAACCAATGGCGAAGCCCTTGCCTGTTGCCGCCGTCGTGTTGCCCAGTGAGTCAAGCGCATCGGTACGCGCTCTCACTTCAGGGCCAAGGCCGCTCATTTGCGCATTGCCGCCGGCATTGTCGGCGATAGGCCCATAGGCATCACTGGCCAGGGTAATGCCCAGCGTCGACAGCATGCCGACCGCAGCGACAGCCACACCATACAGCCCCTGGCTCACGTTGTTAAAGTCAAATGCCGCACTGAATACAAACGCCAGCAAGGTGCCCGTGCCCACCGCCAATACTGGAATGGCAGTGGATAGCATACCGACACCGAGCCCCGCGATGATGGTCGTAGCCGGCCCGCTTTGGGCTGCCCGAGCTATCGCGAGCGTCGGCCTGAACGAGGGCGACGTGGCGTACTCAGTAGCCCGCCCGATCACAATGCCGGTGATCAAACCCACCACCACGGCGCCCCAGGTTCCCCACAGGTTGGGCATACCCAGCAGGTAGAGCGCAAGCAGGGAGATCGCCACGACTGCCGCTGCACTGGTATTTATCCCTATGGATAAGGCACGAAGCAGAGCAGCCTGGTCCGCACCCTCCTTCGTCTTCACCAGGAAGACACCGATTATCGACACCAGAATACCCAGCCCGGCGATGACAAACGGGGCGCTTACCGCCCTGGCCTGCATTGCAGTATCGCCCACATAAGCAGCCGCTCCCAGAGCACAGGCGGCGAGAATGGAGCCGCAATAGGACTCAAACAGATCGGCGCCCATACCGGCCACATCACCGACATTGTCACCGACATTATCGGCAATAACCGCCGGGTTGCGCGGGTCGTCCTCAGGAATACCCGCCTCCACCTTACCCACCAGGTCGGCGCCCACATCTGCAGCCTTGGTATAAATCCCCCCTCCGACACGGGCGAACAGAGCCTGTAGCGACGCGCCCATACTGAAGGTCAGTACGGTGGTCGTCACCAACACCATACGGTGCCCGTCTGCTGATTCGGGAGTGAACCAGTCAATCACGAGAAACCAGAACACCACATTGCCCAGGCCAAGACCTACCACAATCAGGCCGATCACCGCGCCACTGCGAAAGGCGATTCGCAAGCTCTGCTCCAGCGAGGTGCGCGCCGCAGCCGCCGTGCGGGTAGAGGCCAGTGTCGCAGTTTGCATGCCCAGGAAACCCGCCAGCGCAGAAAAGAAGCCACCGCAAATGAAAGTGACGGGGAGCCAGGGATTTTGTACACCAAAGCCATAGGCCAGCACGGCGAATAGCAGCGCCAAAACACCGAATACCACCACCATGATGCGATACTGCTGTCGCAAATAAGCCATAGCGCCCTCACGAACATGCAGTCCGATGCGGCGCATGGCATCGGTACCCTCGTCCTGGCATTTCATGTCCTGGAAAAAATACCAGGCAAACACCAGAGCGAACAACACGGCAACAGGTGCAATCCAAAAAATAAATTCATGCATATTTCAGTTGGTTTCCACTAACAATGAGATTGTCTCAGGGGTTCAATCACGAAGCCTGGGCCGAACGCCACCAGGCGAAGTGATGCGCTTCGAGCTCTTCCACATCGGGGAAACGGTAAAACGCGAAATCCCACTGGTCCCCCACATAAAACCCACCGCGGATGGTTCGGTAAAACACCCCCTCGTTGACCTGCTTCAGGAACAACTTGCTGCTCTTTGAATCGACTGAGAGCAGTGACGCCAGGACTTCCCGCAAATGCTGGAGATTGGGATAAGGCAGGTCATGCGCCTCCCCGTTCATCGGGTCATGCGCGAGACCGCGCAAAGACAGCTGTGAAAAAACAATACGGGGCACATGTACCGGGCGGCTCAGATCGGTAATGGCGCGGCAGAACTCCAGCGGATCCAGGCAACTGACCACCATCGGATCGATGGGACAGAACTCCTGGTACAAATGCGCTTGCCGGTCCGGCTCCCGGATATACTCGGAGCGTGTCAGCTCCAGGGTCTGGCCGTCCCTGGTCACCAGATAAAGATTGCCCAAAGCAGACACTGGAATCCTGGAAAGCACCCGATAAATAGACAGGTAAACCGACTTTTTCGGGCTGCCATCGGGCTTTGCCACACACCGCTCACCGATCAAATGGAGAGGGAATTCCCCGGCGGGAAGCCCGGCCTGGTCCACTTCGAAAAATATCGCCTCGCCCCGGGAATGCACATTGGCGCCCAGTGCGTAGTACGCCCCGAACTCCCAGGGGTCGAGCATGGATGCAATCAACCCCTGGGGGATCAAAGACAGATATAAATGGGTAGTGTTCACGGCCACCTCCTTGTATCCACAGTAGTATGCGATACAAATGTTACCAATATAAGAATAAACCCGGCTACAAAGCTTGAACTACATCAACAGACCAGCATCCACACCCCCAAAATCGTCAATACCTTACCGTGAGCGCAACTGCCGCTTACGCCACAACAGATAAATAACCGGCAATACCAACAATGTCAGGAAAACCGAACTGATCATCCCCCCCACCATAGGGGCGGCCAGGCGGCTCATTATCTCCGACCCGGTACCTGCGCCGTACAGGATGGGCAGCAAACCGATAATGGTGGCGCCCGCCGTCATCAACACCGGGCGTACACGCAGCCCCGCTCCCTGCAATACAGCCTGGATAAGGTTTTCCTCATTCAGTGGCTGTCCCTCATGGAGCAAGCGATGCCAGCCCTGGTCCAGGTATACCAGCATAATAACGCCGGTCTCTACCGCTACTCCCGCCAGTGCGATAAAGCCCACCCCCACTGCAATGGAAAAACTGAAATCCATGGCGTACATCAGCCAGACACTGCCTACCAGCGCTAATGGCAAAGCGCCCATGAGGATGGCTACCTGGGCAAAATTCCCGAAATTCATATACAGCAGCACCACAATAATCGCCAGGGTCAGCGGTACCACGTAGGTGAGCCTGGCCTTGGCACGCTCCATGTATTCATACTGCCCCGACCAGACAATTGAATAGGCCGGCGGCAGCTTGAGCTCCCTCGCCACCACGTCGCGCGCCTGCTCCACGTAGCTGCCCACATCCACACCCTCGATATCAACAAAGGTCCAGCCGTTGATACGGGCGTTCTCGCTCTTGATACCCGGGGGACCATCCTCGATGGTCACGGCGGCCACATCACCCAGGGCGATACGCTGGCCCGCCGGTGTCACTATTGGCAACAGCGCCAGCTGCTCCGGCGAGTCGCGGTAGGACTGGGGGTAGCGGATGCTGACCGGATAACGCTCCTGGCCCTCCACCGTCTCTGTGATATTCACCCCGCCTATTGCTGTCGCCACCACCTGCTGCACATCGGCGATGTTGAGGCCAAAGCGCGCCGCGCGCTCCCGGTGAATATCCACCGTGATATAACGCCCGCCTGTGACTCGCTCGGAGTAGACCGAAGCGGTGCCGGGCACCTTTGCAAGAATGGTCTCCAACTGCAGGCCAATCTCCTGGATGCTCGCCAACTGCGGCCCCGCCACCTTGATGCCCACGGGGGTTTTGATACCCGTGGCCAGCATGTCGATACGGGTCTTGATCGGCATCACCCAGGCATTGGTTACACCTGGCAGCTTTACCAGAGCGTCGAATTCCTTTTTCAAGCTCTCGGTAGTCACCCCCTCTCGCCACTTATCCTTGGGTTTCAACTGGATGAAGGTTTCAATCATGGTCAGCGGCGCCGAGTCCGTGGCGGTCTCGGCGCGACCAATTTTACCAAATACGGTTACCACCTCCGGCACCGTGTAGAGCAACTTGTCGGTCTGCTGCAACAGCTCGCGAGCCTTGCCGATGGAAATACCCGGATAGGTCGTGGGCATGTACATCAAATCTCCTTCATCCAGTGGCGGGATGAACTCGCTGCCTATTCTCTGCAGGGGCCACAGGGCACTGGCCAACACCAGCGCCACCACCAGCAGTGTCGTCCTGGGATAGGACAGCACTTTTGCAAGTAGGGGTATATAGATCGCAATCAAAAGCCGGTTAACCGGATTGCGCCGCTCGGGAAGAATCCTGCCGCGAATAAAATAGCCCATTAACACTGGCACCAGCGTGATGGACAATACCGCGGCAGCGGCCATGGCATAGGTCTTGGTGTAGGCGAGCGGTGAGAACATGCGCCCCTCCTGTGCTTCCAGGGTGAACACCGGAACAAAACTCACGATAATTATCAGCAGACTGAAGAACAGCGCCGGCCCCACTTCACTGGCTGATTGCGCCACCACCTGCCAACGATTTTCGTCGGTTACCTCGGTGCGCTCCACATGTTTGTGCATATTCTCAATCAGCACGATGGCGCCATCGACCATGACGCCAATGGCGATCGCGATACCACCCAGGGACATGATGTTGGCGTTCAGGCCCTGCATATACATCACGATGAATGCCGCGAGAATGCCAATAGGCAGGCTAATCACCGCCACCAGGGCCGAGCGCACGTGAAACAGGAACACCAGGCACACCAAGGCCACCAGAAGCAGTTCCTCCGCAAGCTTCTGCCACAAGTTGTCCACTGCCTGCTCTATAAGGCCGGAGCGGTCGTAAACAGTGACGATCTCCACCCCCTCGGGCAAACCCTGCTGTAACTGTTGCAGTCTGGCCTTCACCCCGTCTATGGTGTGCTGCGCGTTTTCACCAAAGCGCATAACGATTATTCCGCCTACGGTCTCACCCTCACCGTTCAGTTCAGCGATGCCGCGACGCATCTGCGGCCCCAAACCTATATCCGCTATATCCTTCAGGCGCAGCGGCGTGCCATTGCTGTTGACGCCCAGGGGAATGTTCTCCAGGTCCTGCTCATTGCGCAGGTAGCCGGTGGCGCGCACCATGTACTCCGCCTCCGCCATCTCTACCACGGAGGCGCCGATCTCCTGGTTACCGCGCTTGATCGCCGTTTGTACCAGTGACAGGGGAATATCGAAGGCCCGTAGTTTGTCCGGGTCCACGGTAACCTGGTATTGCTTGACCATGCCGCCCACCGCCGCCACTTCCGACACACCCGGCACACTTTGCAGTTCGTACTTCAGAAACCAGTCCTGCAGGCTGCGCAGTTGGCTGATGTCATGACGACCAGTTCTGTCGACCAGTGCGTAGATATAGACCCACCCCACCCCCGTGGCGTCCGGTCCTAACTGTGGCCTGGCCGACTCCGGCAGTGAGGGGGCCACCTGGCTCAGGTATTCCAGCACCCGCGTACGTGCCCAGTACAGGTCTGTGCCCTCATCAAAAATGACATACACATAGGATGCGCCAAAAAAAGAAAATCCGCGCACGGTAGCCGCTCCGGGCACCGACAGCATCGCAGTAGTGAGCGGATAGGTTACCTGGTCCTCTACCACCTGGGGCGCCTGCCCCGGGTAGCTGGTTTTGATAATGACCTGCACATCGGAAAGATCGGGAATGGCATCTACCGGTGTATTTTTCACCGTGTAAAGACCCACACCCACCAGGATGACAGTGGCCAGCAGAATAAAAAAACGGTTGTACACCGACCAGCGAATAATGGCTTCAATCATGGTCGGCTCCCGTACGCTGAAGATGGCTGTCCGCGGCGGTCTCCAGCATGCTCGAATCCTCGGTATCACCCAGTTGCATACGCATAAAGCCCGCACTCTTACTCGACTCCGAATCCAACAGGAATTGCGCCGATACCACGACCTTGTCGCCCTCCTCCAGACCCTCCAGTATCTGGGTATACTGTTCATCCAGCTGGCCGAGGCGCACGGCGACAGATTTGAAACGCCCATCGCCCAGCGCCAGCACTACACGGTCCTGGCTGCCGGTACGTATCACTGCTTCGCGCGGAACCATCAGGGCGTCTCCACCCCGACCTGCCTCGATAAACACCTGGGCGAACATATTGGGCTTGAGCATCCCCGCGGTGTTATTGAAGCGCAGGCGAATGCGCAGTGTGCGTGTCTTTTCGTCAAGTGACGGGTAGACATAGTCCACACTACCGCGCCACTCCTTGCCGGGCAGGTAGTTCAGCGTCATCACCACCGGCAGGCCCACTTCGACCAGCGCCGCCTGCCGCGCGAACACCTCGGCTTCCACCCAGACATCATCCAGCGCACCGATAGACATCAGGGTGGTGCCAGGCTGGACGAAAAAACCCTCGCGGATATTGAGGTTGTCAACCACACCACTCTGGGGCGCCCGAAACGTAATGGTCTGCCTGACCTGTCGCTCACGCTTCAGCTCATCGATAAAAGATGTGGACAATTGCAGAGCCAGCAGCCGGTCCTGCGCCGCCTGGACCAGACGATTGTTATTACGCTTCAGGGACAGCAGCATCTCCTCCTGTGCATTGACCAACTGTGGGGAGTACAACTCGTAGAGCGGCTGGCCCTGCACCACCGGATCGCCGGCGGCCTTTACGTAGAGTTTCTCTATCCATCCCTCCACCCTGGGGTGGATATGGATCAGGCGGTCTTCGTCGTATTGCACATAACCGACCGTCCTGATGCGGGTGGTTAACGTTCGCCTCTCGACCCTGGCAGTGCGCACGCCCAGGTTGTTAACCACTTCCGGCGATATCTCGATCGTGCCCGGCCCCGCGTCAACCCCCCCTCCTCCGGTTGCATACACCGGCACCAGGTCCATTCCCATGGGGGATTTGCCCGGTTTGTCGCGGCGGTAGTCGGGATCCATGGGCGCCACCCAGTACAGGGGCTTGTCCCTGCCAGTGGCATTTGTATCTGCCCCAGAGGCCGCGTCCCCCCGCTCCAGATTAAAAAAAACCAGGGTGCTGGCAGCGACGCCCAGGACGATACCCACAACGACGGAAGTGCCGGTTTTTGCAGACTGCATCATGATGTCCCTCCCGCAGGGAAGCTGCTACTGGTGGCGAAGAAGTAATTCAGCTGGCTGATAGTTTTAAGGCGGTCGACCTCTATATCGAGGGCGTCTATACGCGCATTGAGCTCGTCTATACGCGCCCGCACCACTTCTGAGAAATCACCGTCGTTAGTGGTGTAAGCCGTCAGCGACGCCTCCGCCTGCTCCTGCATCTCCTGCAGCAGGCGGGACTGGTACAAACCCTGCCGCTGATTGAGTCGCAACAGCTTCGAGCGCTGTGTCTCAAAGGCCGCGATCATATTACGCAGGGCCAGCCATTTTTCCGTCCTGATCGCCTCCGAACCGGCGATAGCCGACTGCACCTGTCGGTCCTGTCGTTTAGATGTGAACAATGGCAAGTCAAATGCCACACCGAAGGAGAAGAAGTCCGCTCGATCATTATCCATTGAGGGATTGTCTACCGGGTTGTCTTCGCGGTAGCCATAACTGGCATTGACACTCCACTGGG
The DNA here is from genome assembly GCA_003646415.1 of Gammaproteobacteria bacterium. GTDB lineage: Bacteria > Pseudomonadota > Gammaproteobacteria > Pseudomonadales > Halieaceae > JBALVO01. Next base: position 2,960 of record QNFS01000056.1, on the reverse strand, counting down.
GACGATACTTCTGCTCGGCCAATTCAATACCGGCCTTGCTGGCGTCTATCTTGCGATCCAGGCTGAGAATGGCCGGGTGGTCCCTCAGGTAAGACGCGATTTCCTGCGGCGACGGGGTCGCACCGGCCTTATACAGGGCGGGATGGTACAGTTCGATTTGCGGCAATGTCTCCGCCACAGAAACATTTGCAGAGATGCCGGCCTGCCCCTGGGCATTATGGGGCGACAGCTCTCCCGGGGCCGCGCGCAACCACTCATTCAATTTTGAGCGCGACACGTCACGGCGTTCATGCAACACAGTCAAACGGTCTTCGAGCCGGGTCAGTTCCAGCTGCGCCCTGATCAGGTCCTGTTGTCGCGTCCTGCCAACCGCAGTGGAATAACTGGACTGGGCCACATCCACCAGGTCTTCGAACAAGGCCCGGTCCTGCTCTATCAGGCGGATGCTCTCAGTCGCGCGAAAAACCTCCAGCCACAAGTTTGCTATATTCACAGCGACTTTCGCCCGGCGATCATCCCGTTGATACGGGTACTGGGCGCCGAGCAAAGAAAGCCGCTGCTGGTCGAGGGCGCGGCTGTGACCACGAGGAAACGTCTGTGAGACGCCCACCTTGAACTGGGTCATCGTCTCCTGGTCAAAATCGAATGTGTCGGTGGGCAGGTTGGCAAAGCCGACGCTAACCACCGGGTCCGGCAGACTGCCGGCCGCGGTGCTTTGCGCCTCAATCGCCTGCTGTCGATACTCGCTGCCCACCAGCCAGGGATCGTTGCGTTGCGCGATATCTACCGCCTCGGTCAAGGTCATCGCGCCCTGGGCGGGCCACCCGTATAAACACAGCAGGGCCCCCAGCAGCGCACATTGCAGCAAGCCCTGTTGCAGTGGTCGTTCATTTCTCCCCGGTAGTTTCATTGGTACTGGTCCTCTGTGGTATCTGATCATCAGCTTCAGGTTGCTGTGCTCACCCGTAGTTTACGGACATGGCATCACCCGTAATTTGGAGGCAAAAAGTTGAGAGGCAAAAAAATAGCTCTCGCTGTGCAAACCAGAAGCTACCTGAATTTCAGGCGCAGCTATCCTGCGTCAGCGGGAAATGGGGGGACGGTAAAGCGAACCGGAGGAGGCGTTGAGTGGAGAAAACAGAGAGACATTGTTGTGTATGGCCATGTAGGTGGCCGCACCGGATAGAGTAGCCACGGTTAGCGCGACCACTACCTGACACTGGCTCATGAAACAAAAACCTTCACCGTCGCAGCAACTGCCACTGCCGGGGGCAGTGGGCTCTACCGACGCCATATGATAATTTGGATGACCCATGTCGGCCATGGGGTTGCCCATTTCACCGGGTGCGGAGTCCGTGGTGAAACAGGGCACGGCCACGGCCGCCAGCGACTGACCCATGTAGAGCAACAGCAACAGCGATATGATCAAGTGTCGAAAGTGTTCCATGCCGCCAGTGTACGCCATTTATTGCCAGGGTTTAAGGTCAAGGTCATATTACGACATGGCTCTATTGCGACCTGCCCCTGTTGCGAATTTGCCGACCCGCCGGGAAATACGCCAGACGCGGCTTGAGCAGTATCGGACCCACCAGCGTGGTCAATAGCACCACCATGACCACGGCGGAATAGGTCTCACTACCAAACACACCATGGGTGAAGGCGAAAGCGGCAAATACCAGGCCCACCTCACCACGCGGGATCATACCAAAGCCGATGCCAAGTCGATCGTAGCCCTTCCCGGCAACCATAAAACCGGCGGCGCCTTTGGAGACAACCGCCACCACCGTCAAGGAGCCTATGATCAACAGAAACCGCGGATCCAGCAGAATTTCCAGTTGTACCTGGGCACCGATACCGACGAAGAAGATCGTGATCATAATGTCACTGATGGGTTTCACCAACTCTTCCAGCGTGTGCTTCTGCAGTGCGTCACCCACATGAAAATCCACATCGTCCAGCAGCAAGCCCGCGACAAAGGCACCAATCAATGGTGCCAGACCGGCAAATACCGCCAACTGGGCAAACGACAGTGCCAGGCACAGGGCAAAACCGGTCCACACACTGGAGTGTTTGTTAAGGGATACAATATGCACCACACCCGGCATCAATTTTTGCCCTATCAGTAGTGCCCCGGCAAAAAACAACAGCGCCTTCGTGACAATCCACACCATATCCAACGGCGCCACTTCGCCTGTCACGACAATACTGGCCAGAACCGCCTAGCAGCATGATGCCGAGCACGTCATCGATCACCGCCGCACCCAGAATAACCTCGGCCGAGCGTGTCTTCAGTAAGCCGTTTTCATCCAGTATCCTGGCGGTGATGCCCACCGACGTGGCCGCCAGCATGGCGCCTACAAACCAACTCTCCAGTCCGGTGGCAAAGCCCAGAGCAGCGCAGGTCCCAAGACCCAACACAATGGGCAGCACCACACCCGCGACGGCAACGGATATCCCGCAAATGTCGGCCAGGGTAATCATCAGGATCAGCAACAGGCTGGTGCGCGTGAATGTTTCGCTGGCGCCATTGGCGTAGGCCAGTGCCGGCAGCAATAGTGCCGCCATAACCAACCACAGAATTCTTTTTGGTCTGCTCACTGGGAAAGGCCCGGTAATTTTTTTTAGTTGGACGTTACAGCCTATGGCAGATTAGCACACTGCCATTACCTGGCTAGTGCTCTGCAGGCAGGCCTTCTGCCAGCATAATGTCGTTCATGTTAGTAAACTCCTGATATAACTGTTTGAGATATCCCCACCAGAAGACATTTCGTAACTACTCTCCCACAGGGAAAGATATGTCACAAGCACTCTAATATGGCCCGAACACGTCCACCCCCCGTTAAGGCGCATCATTTCATATTGGACAAGGCCAAGACTATTATTTGAGCACAGGGCCCGGATAACATATGCTGTCACCCCGGTATCCACTGTGCCCTTGCAGGTACTTGTTAATCTAACCT
>QNFS01000055.1 GCA_003646415.1 Gammaproteobacteria bacterium | reverse complement strand
CCTGGCCGAGGTTTCTGCCCCGAAACAACGGCTATTTGGCCCGCAGTCATTATATGATTTGCGGGCTTTTTTATTGATAAAACAACAAGAAAAGACACTATCTTCAAGTAGTTTATAGGCTTGATGTCGTCTGTGTCGCAAATAGCCATGCATTTGGCGCTCACGGCCATGTAAAAAAATACCTCCCCCACGGTATTATCTCTCCCACGATGAGTGAACGCGGCGATATCTGCCAGATAGGCGGTAGTCGGCTACAAATGCTCCAATGGAAGCGCAGTTCCCTACCTTGCCCGGCCCCTGGTTGTATGTGGGGGAATCACCGGGCACTTTTTAGGGGCTGGAGGTAGTTTGCGATCAACGAGTTATCTCCCTGTAGGAAATCCCTGTTTTGCCTGGTTTTATGCCGGGCTTTTTTTGACTGAACTCACCCTCGCTCAAATGACGCCAATTTATCGTCGGACAGAGCTACTGTTCCATCTCGAAGTATATTAAATTGGTCGTTACTGTTGCGTGTTGTAGAACACGCAAGTTTTTGTGAATTATTGTTTAATTTCGATTGGAGGTGTTATGGCCAGCCCGATCAAGAAACGCCTGGCGGATCTTCTGGATCACGACTTGTTTATGCCGCGGGAGTTGAGTTGGCTGTCGTTTAACGCACGTGTATTACAGGAGGCGGCGGATGATTCCGTCCCTATCATTGAGCGCCTGCGCTATCTGGGTATATTTTCCAATAACTCTGATGAGTTTTTCCGGGTGCGTGTGGCGGAAGTCAGGCGATTGATCGCCATGTCCGGTGGCGATAACAGGCAGCAATCCAAAGACCTGCTGGTGGCGATTCAAAAGCGCGTGGTTGAACTGCAAAAGGAATTTGACAGGATTTATATAGAGATATTGAAGGGTCTGGCGGCGCGTAAAATTTACATGATCAATGAAAACCAGCTGGACCCCGGCCAGGCCGCTTTTGTGCAATCGTATTTTACCAGCAGGGTGCTACCTGAACTGGAGCCGATCATGCTCAGGGAGACGCAGGCCATACCGACACTGAACGATGAGTCGATTTACCTGGCGGTTGATATCAGGTCAGGGGATGACTATCACTATGCGGTGGTAGAAGTGCCTACTGACCGACTGGATCGTTTTATCGAAATACCCCGCAGGAGAGGTAGGGGTGGCAAGGTCTTTGTTGTACTGGACAACATTATGCGCGCCTGTCTGCCGCAGATGTTTCGCGGTGTTATTCCCATCGACGAGGTGCAGGCCTATTGCTTCAAGTTCTCCAGGGACGCGGAACTGGAAATCGATACCGGTATCAGCCAGAGCCTGATCGACAAGATGGCGGTGAGCCTGAAACAACGCCGCAAGGCAGATGCGGTGCGCATGGTATATGACGGGAAAATGCCCGAGCGGCTGGTGGAATACCTGTGCCACCGCTTCGGCTTCGGTAAGTACGATAGCCTGATTTCCGGTGGGCGTTACCATAACTCCAAGGATTTTATGAGCTTTCCCAATGTCGGGCCAAAATACCTGGAGTTCAAGCCCCTGCCGCCCGTACGTATTGCCCGCCTGGATGAACAGGCCAGCATGTTTGACACTATCCGGGAAAAGGATGTTTTTCTTTATTATCCCTACCACCCATACGATTACGTGGTGGACTTGCTAAAGACCGCGGCCCTGGATCCGCACGTGACCAGGATTAAAATTTGTCTTTATCGGGTGGCCAGAAATTCACAGGTTATCGATGCCCTGGTGAATGCCGTGCACAATGGCAAGCGGGTACTGGCGGTAGTGGAGTTGGCGGCGCGCTTTGATGAAGAAGCCAACATCAACTGGGCACAGCGTTTGACGGAGAGTGGCATCAACGTGATTTTCGGTATTCCCGGACTCAAGGTGCACAGCAAGCTGTTACTAATTGAACGCCGCGAGGGCAATGCTACCCGTTATTACAGCCATATCGGCACCGGCAATTTCAATGAGAAAACGGCGCGACTGTATACTGATTTCACCCTGATTACCCACGACCAGAATATGGGCAAGGATGTATACAATGTCTTTGATTTTCTGCAGTACAACTACCGGCGCCCCAAATACCGCATGCTGCTGGTGTCTCCCCACACCGCACGCTCCGGCCTTATGGAGTTGATAGAGCAGGAAATCACTAACGTCCAGGCGGGTTATCGCGCGTCCATGACCCTCAAGTGCAACAACCTGGTGGATAAAGAGATGGTGATGAAGCTCTATGAAGCCAGCCAGGCAGGGGTGGAAATCAAGCTTAATGTGCGTGGCATGTGTTCGCTGCTGCCAGGGGTAAAGGGCATCTCTGAGAATATCGAGGCTATCAGTATTGTCGATCGCTATCTGGAGCACCCCAGGGTCTATGTATTTTATAACCGTGGCAACCCACGCTACCTGATCGGCTCGGCAGATCTGATGACGCGCAACCTGGACTACCGCGTGGAGGTGTTGTGCCCTATTTTCGATGAGGACGCGCAGCAGATACTGCAGGACACTCTGGATCAGCAATGGCACGATAACGTGAGGGCGCGCGTGCTGGACCAGAACCAGAGCAATGCCTATGTGCAGAACAAGAAAAAGTCTACCAGGATTCGCTCCCAGGAAACCATTCATCGCTATCTGGAGACCGGCAAGTTGCCGCGTTACCCGAAATCACGAATGAATCAGCCGACCAGGCGCAGACGCAACCTGAAGTGACAATGGCAGAGACTTACTACAATGACTGAGAAGATTGAGATCGTACGTGTGTTGCAGATAGCAGGTAGTGGTGTAAACTCGCCGGTCAGACAACTGTCTGATGCTCGTCATCGCCTGATTCACAGGATTATTCAAACGGAGAAAACAAATGATCGGTTATGTCACCATAGGTACGGCGGATATTGAAAAAGCCAAGGCCTTCTATGTTGCCTTGCTGGAGGATCTGGGTGCCTCTGTTCTGATGGATATGGGTCGCTTTGTGGCAATCGGCTCCCCCGGAAGCCCGATGCTCGCGGTTTGTACACCCCACAACGAAGAGGCGCCGAATCCCGGCAACGGCAATATGGTCGCTATTTCGCCGGGTTCAACGGAAATGGTCGATAAGTTGTACACCAAAGCGCTGGAACTTGGCGGTACCGACGAAGGTGAGCCGGGGCAGCGTATGGACGGTTTCTACGGGGCCTATTTCCGCGACCCGGACGGCAATAAAATGTGCTTCTTCCATATGGGGTAATAGTCAGAGGTAGCGCATCAGGAGGGCCTTACCGCCATCTCCGGTAACGCCATGCCCCTCGGGCAGGGGAATGGTGACTACATGGCCTGACCCCGGCGCTTCTTTCACGGCATTGCCGCTGCGGTTGGTGATTTGTTCCAGAGTGAAGCGTTGATTACCCGCGGGGCTGATCAGTTCCAGGATGTCGCCCACCTGAAAATAGTTCTTCACATCCACTGTCATGCGCTCGCCGTCACAGGCCAGCGCCTCCCCCACGAATTGTTGGTTGGGGTTGCCGGAGTAGCCCGTCTCATAGTTCTGGTACTCGCTGGGCACATGGCGGCGATAAAACCCCTCGGTGTAACCACGATTGGCCAGGTGTTCCAGTTCTCCCATCAAGCCCATGTCGAAGGGCCTGCCGGCCACGGCGTTGTCTATGGCCCGGCGGTAGACCTGGGCGGTGCGCGCCACGTAATAGTGGCTCTTGGTGCGGCCCTCGATCTTCAATGAGTGGATGCCCATCGCCACCAGTTGCTCTACGTGCTGTACAGCGCGCAGGTCCTTTGAATTCATGATATAGGTGCCGTGCTCGTCCTCGTAGGCGGGCATGTACTCACCGGGACGGTTCTTTTCCTGCAGCAGAACCGGTTGGTCTGCCCCGGGATGGCCGGCTATGTGCTCTTTGGCGATGATGTCACCGGTGTCGGTCTGCTGGGCCTCGTGGGTATTGTATTCCCAGCGGCAGGAGTTGGTGCAGGCACCCTGGTTGGAATCCCGGTGGCTCATGTAGCCGGACAACAGACAACGGCCCGAGTAGGCGATGCACAGGGCGCCATGTACAAATACCTCCAGTTCCATCTCGGGGCACTGCTGGCGGATTTCCTCAATTTCTTCCAGGCCCAGCTCCCGCGACAGGATAACCCGGCTGATACCTTGCCTGTGCCAGAATTTTACTGTCGCCCAGTTCACGGTATTGGCCTGTACCGACAGGTGAATTTCCTGCTCGGGCCAGCGCTCCTTTACCAGCATGATCAGGCCCGGGTCGGACATGATCAGGGCATTCGGCCCCATCTCGATGACCGGCTCCAGGTCGCGAATATAGGAGCGCACTTTATCGTTATGTGGTGATATGTTGGAGGCGAGGTAGAACTGCTTGCCCAGGGCGTGGGCCTCCTCCATCGCCGCCGCCAGGTTCTCGAGCTTGTTAAATTCGTTGTTACGTACCCGCAGGCTGTAGCGGGGCTGGCCGGCATACACTGCGTCGGCGCCGTAGGCGAATGCGTAGCGCATGGCCTTCAGGGTGCCGGCCGGGGAAAGCAACTCAGGTGCTGTTATTGTAGGCATGGCTGTAGACATGGTTGTGGTCATGGCTGTTTGTAGAGTTTTTGATCAAAATGTGGCGCGCATTCTACCCATATACGCATTACCCAGCTAGTGTTTCAGGTTAATGAAGGGCAAAATACCCCTTTAAGAACAAGTATTTATTGGAGCCAGGCATTATGGCGGGCAGCAGCTTACTGTTATTGTTAGACGATATCGCCGCGGTGTTGGACGATGTGGCACTGATGACCAAGGTAGCGGCGAAGAAGACTGCCGGAGTACTTGGTGATGACCTGGCGGTCAATGCGGAAAAAGTGACCGGTGTGCGAGCTGACAGGGAGTTGCCTGTTGTCTGGGCGGTGGCCAAGGGGTCTTTTCGCAATAAGTGCATTCTGGTGCCCGCGGCACTGGCTATATCCATTGTGCTTCCCTGGTTGATTACTCCTTTGCTGATGCTCGGTGGGCTGTACCTCTGCTATGAGGGTTTTGAAAAAGTCGCTCACAAATTCCTGCACGGTGCAGAAGAGGCCGCCGAGCATGAAGATCTGGTAGAGCATCTGGCGGACCCTGCTGTCGACCTTGTGGAATATGAAAAATCCAAGATCAAGGGCGCCGTGCGCACGGACTTTATTCTCTCTGCGGAAATTATTGTACTTACCCTCGGAATCGTCGCCGATATGGACTTCACCTCGCAGGTATTGGTGCTGTGCGGTATCGCCATCATTATGACAATAGGCGTCTATGGTCTGGTAGCCGGTATTGTAAAGCTGGACGATGCCGGCCTGTATCTCATGCAGCGGGGGGGAGAGGGTGCCTGGTGGGGGTTGCAGCGCTGGTTTGGCGCCCGCTTGTTGAGCTTCGCCCCCTGGCTGATGAAGGCGCTGGCGGTGGTGGGTACTATAGCGATGTTTATGGTGGGCGGTGGTATTTTGATACATGGGATGCATACGCTGGCGGTATGGATCGGGTTGCTGGCGGAGCAGGTGGGAACCATTCCTGCCGTGGGCTCTGTACTGGCAGCTCTTACCCCGACCCTGGCCAGTGTACTGATCGGGATGGTCGCCGGCGCACTGGTGTTGGGCGCTGCCAGTCTCTGGCAGCGCCTGCGATACGTTTTCCGGTAAGAACCCCTGAAGGTGTGCGATACCCGATAAAGCAGGATTGGCTCTGCGCACCCCGTTTGGGGTCTTAGTTGATGATCAACACCTGGCCACCGGACTTGTCCAGTGCGGCCTCCAGTACATCCGGGGGGATGCCCTGCAGGCAATCCCTGGGCAACAGCAGCAGGTCGTAGGGTGACCGCTGTATCAGTGCTGTGAGGCTCGCGGCATCGCAGGAGAAGTTGGTCTGCAGGCGCACCTGGTGCCCTGGCCGGTATAAATTATGCAATTGCTCCGGCAGCGGTGGTCGACTGGACAAAACATAGATATCGCCAACCAGTCCGGCTGTTACCAGCGCCCCGGCGGTATTGATTACCCGGGTGCAGGGCTGGTTTTGCGGCAGTACCATACCCATGCATTTGATAATCCCGCTTCTGCTGGGGTGGCCGCTTTCCGGCAGGTGCCAACGTTGGCGCGCGGGGAAAAATATGTCCAGATGGCCGTCCCGTTCCAGTACCGTGTGCCAGCGTGCGCCAGAGGCGTCCTCGAAAGTGAGTTCCACCTGGTGGCGCTCAGCCAACTCATTTAGCAGGCGGCGGGTGTCTGTACCCACCAGGCTGTGACGCTGGGAAAGATGGTCGCGCAGCAGGCTTCTTTCATGGCCGCCACTGAGGGTGATCTCTGAAGTGAAGGGCAGGTCGGCCACCTGCTGCAGGCGAATATCTTCCAGCAACAGGCCGAGCACACCGCGGTTCAAGTGTCTGGCGATTCGCACCAGCGTTTCAAGGGTGCTGCGATTGATGCCGTGCAGGTCGATGGGAACCAGGATAACCCGGGGCGGGGTGGGTTTAGTCATCATCCTTGTCGCTCCCCTTGCTGTTAAACTTCTTGGCCAGTTTGTGCAGTTCCTCTACCCGGGCCAGAACACAGTCATCAATGGAAGCGGCGCTGTAACCGGTGAGCAGTTCCAGGGCCTGGTCGATGTTTTCTGCACAGTAAATATGAAACTGGTTGGCAGCAACCGCGTCCAATACGTCCTGGCGCAGCATCAGGTGCACCTCGTTAGCCCGGGGTATCACCACACCTTGAGTGCCACTGAGTCCGCGTGAAAAGCAGATATCGAAAAACCCCTCGATTTTTTCATTGACGCCACCGATGGCCTGTACCTGCCCGTGCTGGTTCAGTGAGCCAGTCACGGCCAGGTCCTGCCGTATCGGAATCCCGGCGATGGCGGATATCAGCGCCACCAATTCCGCCACCGAGGCGCTGTCTCCCTCTATGCCCCCGTAGGATTGCTCAAACACCAGGCTGGCGGACAGGGGCAGGGGTTGGCTGCGAGCATAGCGGTTGGCCAGCAGGGCGCTGATAATCATCACCGCCTTGGAGTGGATTTTACCACCCAGGTCCACCTCACGCTCTATATCCAGCACTTTACCGGGGCCCAGCCGGGCGGTCGCTGTAATTCGCGAGGGTTTGCCAAAGGCGTAGTCGCCGAGCAGGTAGACCGCCAGGCCATTAATCTGGCCCACCGCAGAGCCGGTGGTATCCACCAGCATGATATCGCGCAATATGCCCTCGTGGGACTTTTCCCGGAACTGGTCCATGCGGTGTTTAGCGGCCTCGGCTGCACCGTTTACATGGTTCGCATCGATTATGTCGGCGCCGGCCTGGCGTGCGCGGAAGTCGCTTTCGGTCAACAGATTGCTCAGGCGGCCCTGGTGCAGGCTGAGTTTTTCACTGTCCTCCATGCGCCTGGCGGCGTGCTCGATAATCCTGGCCACGGCGCCGTTGTCCAGAGGCAGCAACTTATCGCGATCCTGCAGGGTTTTTATCATACGGGCGAACAGGATGGAACTCTCGGGTGAGCGTGAGACATCTTCCGACATATCCGCGGCCACTTTGAACAGGGTCGAAAACTCCGGGTCATACTGTTGCAGTATGTAGTAGATGTAGCGGTCGCCGGCAAGTACTACTTTTACATTCAGGGGTATTGGCTCAGGCTGTAGCTGTACAGTACTCATAAAACTGAAGATCTGTTCCAGGGATTGGATGCGGATTTCCTGTGCCTTCAGGGCGCGCTTGAGGGTCATCCAGGCGTAGGGGCTGGTGAGCACCTTGTCGGCTTCCAGTATCAGGTAGCCACTGTTGGCACGGTGCAGGGCCCCGGGTTTTATCAGGGTAAAGTCAGTGGTCAGGGTCCCCATCTGTGATACATATTCCACGCGGCCGATCAAATTCGCGAAGCCGGGATTGTCCTCATGGATTACCGGGGCGGCGGGCAAATCCTGATTATCTACCAATACGTTGATGCTGTACTGGGGGAACTCCCGTACCCTCTGCTTCAGGTTATCCGGGATAGCGGACTCCTCTGGCGTCTGGGTAAAGGCCTCCGCCTCATCCAACACGCTGCTGTGCACCGTGTCCAGGTGCGTCAGTACACTGGGGTAGTCCTTGTACTTTTCTTTCAACTCGTTCATGACCGGGTCGATTGCCAGTTGGCTGAATTCCCTGTTTAACTCTTTGAACCGGTCACGGCTCTCTTTTTTCCAGCTCGGAAGCTGGCGTACGATCACCTTCAGATCCTCCTTTAGGACCTCTATAACCTCCATGGATTGTGATTTTTCTTCCTCTGGCAGTGCTTCGAAATCCTGGGGTTTGATGATTTCCCCATCTTTCGTGGGTGCCAGTGTGTAGCCGCTGGGAGTCTGGATCATGGCGACCTGCTTATCTTTGGCTTTTTCCGCCAGTGCGCCAAACGCTTCCTTTTCCCTGTTCTGGTATTCTTCGGCCAATTCCTGCACCCTGGCCTGGTATTCGTCACTCTGGAAAGTGGCGGGCATTATGCCCAGTAGGTCTTCCAGCGTTTGCGCCATATCATCGCGCAATTGGCGGCCCATGCCCCTGGGTAGTTGCAGGGCTATGGGCCTGTCCGGTGACTTGAAATTGTTCACGTAACACCAGTCGGACACTTCGCCCTGTGGCACGGCGGATTCCTTGTTAAGCAGTTTGGCCAACAGCTCCCTTTTGCCCACCCCGGTACTGCCAAGCATGAAAATGTTGTAGCCGTCGTGAGGTATTTGCAGGCCGAACTCCAACGCCTCTACAGCGCGATCCTGTCCCAGGTGTTCACCCAGGGGCTCAAGTTCATCTGTGCTTTGAAAGGGCAGCTCCGCCGGGTCGCAGTGGCTATAAAGACGCGCCACAGGTAGTGCGTCAGGGCTTTGGGCTGGTTTGAGTTCAGGGCTTTGATCTGTCATGTTGCGTGCTCTCATCCATGGGCTTACCAGATCGAGCATAGACTAGTAAGCTGAGTATTGGCTAATGGCAAATCAATAATTCGGTAAAAAAATGTCAAAAATATCTGACGGTGACAAAGTGGAGTGATAAATGAGGCAGGCAGTAGAAGAGTTTGGCATAGTAGTCACACCCGGATAAATTGAGCCTGGCTTTATGGAACAGCCAAAAATAACGTTCATCGTAAATAACACAACCTATAGCCTTCGAGCGAATGATGCTGAGGCTCTACGAGATATTCCCGGTGCTGATCGACAGCAGCTCATCGTATTGCTGGAGGCCATAAAGCAGCAGGACGCTTTAGCTCGAGTAGCGGTTCAAAATGCCGTAGATAGAGTAAAGGTTTCCTCAAGAATCCCACTGAATGGCCCTGCTGATGAAGGCATACTTGACCATAAAGCCCCAAAATCCGAGCGTCTGGGCAGCGGCGACATCGATGCCCTGATGAACAGGCTGATTATGGAAGAAAAACGCGACAAGACACCCGGATTGACCACACAGGATTTAGTTAAATGGGTGGTGGGCCTGACGGTCGCAATTATTCTGTTAGTGCTTATTTTTTAATTTCAGGAGCCGCTGGCTCTGTCTCCAGTAATGTGACAAATGCCTGGGCCAGAGTGTCCGGCAAGGCGCAATCCGGGCATGATTTGCGCAGTTGCTGGTAGGCTGCACGAGCCCGCTCTTCATCGCCTTTTTTCACCATGTCAGCGTAGAGCTGCAATTTGTCATGAAGTTCTTCGCTAGTAAACTTTTTCAACTCCGCGGCAGACAGGGTCAGCTCAAGAGGTTGCGTGGCGCCATGGATCCTTTCCTCATCGGCCTCTACAACCTCAGCCATGGCATCTGCCGCAATTTCCTGTTCAGGCAACGACTCATCTGCGAGATTTTTGTATTTATCCATGCGTGCTGCCTGACCCGTGCTGCGGGACATTTTCATGGTTGCGGCCGGTGCGGCCAGTTCCCTTTTTGCTTTTTCCGCCCGGTCAGCGTCAGGCGGCAGGTTCTCCTGAAGCGACGGTGCAGGAGTCCTGAAGTCTGGCTCCAGTCGCTGTGGTTCAGTGATAAACAGGGCCAGCGCCACGATGCTCGCGGTAGCAAGTCCCGCGATCCAGCGAGGCTGTCTAAAAAACTTTCTTTCAGGCGCGTTACCCCGCGCATAGGCGAGGATCTTGTCATCCAGCTGTTGTGGTGACCGGGGTGAGGGCAGGGGTAGCTTGCCTTCAGCCGGGCCCTGTCTGCGCTCAGTCATAATTCATCTCCCACTTGCTGCCGCAATTGTTTACGCGCGTAGCGCAATCTGCTTTTCACCGTTTCCTCTGCGCAGCGGGTAATATCTGCGATCTCCCGTTGTGAGAAGCCCTGTTCCTGTAGCAGTAAAGCATCACGCTGCTCGTTGGGTAACTGGCCGATGGCGTTCATCAATTGCCGGGCCAGTTCGTCTGTCGCTGCGGGGTTTATTGCGGTGGCGGGTTCTGGTGCATTTTCCAGGTCTGTATGCTGGTTATCCCTGCGGCGCCAGAAATCCACCAGCCGGTTGTGTGCTATCTGGTACAGCCAGGTTCTGAAGCGCGCCTCGGTCTTGTAAGTAGGCGCTGAGTTAATTACTCCCACCCAGGCGTCCTGGGCCAATTCCTCCACGATGGCGTGGCGGGAGCAACTGCGATACAGAAACGCGAAAAGGCCGTCCTTGTGGCGGCGATACAGGCAGTCGAAGGCCGCTGTATCACCACGCTGGTAGGCCAGCATCAGTGCTTCGTCGCTCTTAAGGCGGTTTATCAGCGTTAACATTGAGCCCTGTTCTTCTACCTGACTATGTCCCTGAGGATAATGATTGTGCCAGTTCGATCAAGTGTACAAATTCGCTGCGGTAACCGTGAGGGTCATCGCCGCGGGCGTTGCGGGCCAGGGCCAGGGCATCACCGTAGCTCCAGTCGCCGGTGAAGGTGCCGCCCCGCAGGATCTGGCCAAAGCCCGCCACGCTGGCGGCGAAGCGCAGATCGTCACTGCTGTTGTCAATTGAATTGTTCAGGGCGTCGTGACTGATGGCCCGGCTCAATTCCACGCTGTGGCTTGCTCCGGGTTGCTTGTAGCGCAGTTTGATGAAAGCCAGCTCTCCGGCATTGTTATGCGCCCGGCCCCGTTCCGTGCCATAGCGCAGGTTGGCGATGCGCTCGCCACCACTACCGGCCAATACGATTTCGTACAGGGCGGTAACGGTATGGCCGGCACCAATGTCGCCCGCATCTACCTTGTCGTTGCTGAAATCCTCCCTGTTCAGCAGTCGGTTTTCATAACCGATCAGGCGATATTCGCTTACCAGGGCCGGGTTGAACTCCACCTGTATTTTTACGTCGGAAGCGATGGTGAGCAGGGTGGATTGCATCTCGTTCACCAGCACTTTCTGCGCTTCCTTGAGTGAATCGATGTAGGAGGCATTGCCGTTGCCCACATCGGCCAGTTGTTCCATCAGCGCATAGTTGTAGTTGCCAGAGCCGAAGCCCAGGGTGGTGAGGGCGATGCCGCTCATGCGCTTGTGCTCGACCAGGTCCTTGAGAGCATCTATATTGATGGTGCCCACGTTCATATCGCCGTCAGAGGCGATGACCACCCGGTTGATGCCGCCCTCGATTTTATGCTGCTCTGCAAGAGCATAGGCCAGCTTGATGCCGGCGCTGCCATGGGTGCTGCCCCCGGCCTGCAACCCATCAATAGCCGCCAGGATTTTTGCTTTTTCATTGCCCGGGGTGCTCTCCAGTACTGTGCCCGCGGCACCGGCGTAGACCGCCAGAGCGATACGGTCCTGAGCGTTCATTTTGTTCACCAGCAGACGCAGGGATTTTTTCACCAACCCCAGTTTGTCTGGCGACTGCATGCTGCCGGAGACATCCACCAGGAATACCAGGTTGGCGGGTGGGCGCTGCTCCAGATGCGGCTCGAACCCCTTAAGTCCGATTTGCAGCAGTTGATGCTTGTCACTCCAGGGCGCCGGCGCCAGCTCTGTATTAATACTGAATGGCTGCGCGGTGGATTTGGGAGTCGTATAACTGTAACTAAAATAGTTGATCATTTCCTCCAGGCGCACAGCGTCGGACGGTGGCAGCCGGCCCTCCCTGACCAGCATGCGACGTACATTGGCGTAGCCGGCTGTATCCACGTCCACACTGAATGTGGATACAGGCTGTTCGGTAACCACTTTGACGCTGTTTTGGTCATAGTGCAGGTAGTTTTCCCGGTCGATCATTGGTTCGGGGTAGGGTGCGATCATAATGTTGCTCGCTATTCCCATACCCGCCATATCAGCAGCGGAGTAAGCCAGTTCATGTCGGGAGTGCTTGAGTTTTGCAGTTGGGGCTACGGGGTGGGGCAGCACGCCTTGATCAGACTCTATTTCCGTGACGCGGCTCTCCGCAGGGCTTGTCTCGCCTGCCACCGGGTGTTGCGGCTGTGTTTGCTCCGGTTCGGTGGTGGAAACTTTGTCAGGGGTCTGCCCCTGCTGGTCGACGCATGCGGCGATAAACAGAGCCAGGGCGATGGTAGTCATGTGCTTTGCTGCTTTCATGGGGAAATCCTCCAGTGGGTTTAGAGGGTTTATCGAATGACCGGGGGAAAAGGGGTTAACGGGGTGAAAAAATAAGTTGCCATGACCTGTCGCCTTTTCAATCTGATTGAAAAGTGGACAGATGGTGCACAGGGGCATTGGTAGGGATCATGGCAGCGTAAAGACATTTAACGGAGAATCACGTCATGACTGCGGCAAAATTAATCGAATACCGGATCACTCAGCAATTGCTCCGCCGGCGAGGGAGAGTAACAGAGCCTGTGAATACGCAGGTGGTGAATCGGCTAATCAAAATCGCTGCCGCAACTGTCGCGGTGCTGTTATTGGGCAGCTATTCGCCGGAGTTATTGTGGGTAGTCGTGGCCGCCAGTACCGTGCTGGCGCTTGGTATATGAGATTAAATAAAAATACATACAAAACAACAAAGTATAAATGTAAATTAAAGTAAAATATAGGTTATTTTGAATACAGGTGAATGCTGCCCGCCGCACGGTACGTAGCCACTTTCACCGCGGCTGAATGTTGTTCGAGTACCCGATAAACCGGAGACGGCGGCATATAATTATCAGGACCTGTGACCCTTTTGGGTCCGCAACCAGTTATTTGCCGGGGCATTTAATTGACCTGGCTATGGGCTGGGCAAGCCGGACCCTGTAGCATTACAGTTTCCTCCACGGAATGGATGGCACCATGGAAAATCCGGTTATTACCTTGTCCCTGCCACAATTGGCACTGGGCTTTATACCTGTTGCCATCACGCTGCTCATATTGCTGCGCTGGTCGTTTGGTACGGGCAACGTGCTCTACGCCCTGGGTCGCATGCTGGTGCAGTTGCTGTTGATTGGCTATGTACTGGCCTGGTTATTCGGCGCGGATAACGGCCTGCTGATTCTACTGGTGCTGGCGATCATGCTAATCGCTTCCAGCTGGATCGCCATG
>QNFS01000054.1 GCA_003646415.1 Gammaproteobacteria bacterium | reverse complement strand
TGGCGGCCCTCGGCTGACACCGGCTGGCCAATAGATACGTCAATGACACCGGGAATGAATGAAAAAGAACGCGCCGGCCAACACCGCGCTGAAGTGACCGCAATGGGTATGACACAGGCGCCGGTCGCCACCGCCAGCCGGGTAGCGCCACTCTTGTAAGCTCCCTTCTTGCCTCGTTCTATGCGGGTACCCTCGGGAAACATGATAAGCCACTTACCCTGGTCCATCACCACTTCGCCCTGCTCCGCCACCTTATTCCATGCCTGGGTGCGTTGTTTACGGTCGATATGGATCATGCCCAGGCTACCAATGCACCAGCCGAAAATCGGGATACGCAGTAATTCCTTTTTAAAGACGTAGGCCAGCGGGTGGGGCGTCATGCTCGGAAAGAAGAATGTCTCCCAGGTAGACTGGTGCTTGGGGCACAGTATCACCCGCTGCATGTCATCGGCCGCCGGCAGGTTCTCAGCGCCCTGCACGCGATACTGCACTCCACCGATAATCCGCGCGGCAACAACGACCCCCTTGAGCCAGGGAGCCGCAAACCACCACCAGAGCTTGTCGTCCGAGAGAAAGACCGAACAAATCACCAGGGTAAGCCCGATGGGTATCACTGAAATAACTATCCAGATAAAAACCAGGACTGATCGAAAGGCATTCATGCATGGGTTCCGTAATTACACGATAATACATTAAACCAGAATGTGGGCCCCAGAGAAAACTTGCAGCCTGCTTTCTGGTTCAAATCGGGTTAATATTCACCTCTCTGTAGCCACAGGACCCGCCTCTGATGAGCAACAAACAACACCCGGGCCTACACCCACTGGCACATAGCGCCTATGCCTGGCTCGCCCCACAGGGCAGCTGGGGTTGGAGCAATGCCGGCTTGATAGTCGATGGCGAAGAATCACTGCTGGTAGATACCCTGTACGACCTGGAACTCACCGGGCAGATGCTGCGCAAGATGCGAGAGACTGAACCCCTTTGCGAGAGCATCGACACCCTGGTCAACACCCACGCCAACGGCGACCACTGTCATGGCAACGAACTGGTCACAGGCGCCGAAATCATCGCCTCCACCGCGTCCGCCCTGGAAATGAATGATTTGCCCCCGGAGGCCATGGCTGCCCTGATGGATGCAGCCAGGGGGATGGGTGGCGTCGGTGAATATTTTTTGCACTGCTTTGGTCAGTTCCGCTTCGATGACATCCGTCACACTCCCCCTACCCGTACTTTCGATGGCGAGTTGGACTTGCATGTGGGCGATAAACCGGTGCACCTGATAGAGGTGGGCCCGGCACATACACGGGGCGACGTGCTGGTACATTCTCCCAATGACCGCATCGTGTTCACCGGCGACATCCTGTTTATCCAGGGCACGCCGGTTATGTGGGAGGGACCGGTCGCAAACTGGATCAAGGCCTGCCTGTTAATAGAAGATATGGATGTAGACCTGATTGTGCCTGGCCATGGCCCCATCACAGACAAGCACGGTGTTGCGCACGTCCGGCAGTACCTGCAGTACGTACACGACCAGGCAAGAACTCGCTACGATGCGGGCATGAGCGCCTTCGATGCAGCAAAGGACATAGAATTATCAGAGTACTCGGCCTGGTCAGATCCCGAGCGCATCGCGGTCAACGTCGACAGCCTCTATCGGGAGTTTTCCGGTGAACAGTCCACCACAGATACCATCGAGCTGTTCACCAGGATGGCGGAACTGGCGGGGTTTGGTGTGGCCGATTCAGGTAGCAACGATTCAGACCCGCCCCATGCGGACGACGCAGACAACTAATCATGCTCCCACGGCTGGGCAGATACATCCAACTCACGGCCATGTCACTACTTTTGGTTGCTGTACCGAGCAGGGCTGAAGATGGCGCGCCTGTGTTGCTGGAACGTGGCAAACGTCAGCTGGAACTGCAAATCAGCACACAATTCGAGCCGGCCATGCGGCACAGCCTGCAGCAGTGGGTCGAGTTTATCGCAGATGTTCTGCTGCAAGTTTACGGCCACTGGCCACGACAGAGTTGGCAAATTTCTGTCACTCCCGTTTCTGCAAGCAGTAGCGAGCCAATTCCCTGGGCACAGGTCTATCGGAATGAAGTGGACCGGGTGGAGTTCTTCATCACAACAACGGCCACCACACAGGAGCTTAAACGAGCCTGGACAGGTTATCATGAACTGGCCCACTTACTCATTCCCTACCAAGGCTGGGGAGATGCCTGGTTTAGTGAAGGCCTGGCCAGTTATTACCAATACATCCTGCAAGCCCGCGCCGGTATCCTGACCGAGCAGGAAATGTGGCAGGAGCTCTATGAAGGCTACCAGCGCGGCCTTTCCGATACCGCATTTGAAGGCCGGGACCTGCGCTCTGTAAGCGACAATATGCGTCAGGAAGGTGGCTTCATGCGAGTGTATTGGAGTGGAGCCTGGTATTTTCTGGCAGCAGACGCCCGGCTGCGGCAGCAATCCAGAGGTCGCCACAATCTGGACCAGGCCCTGGCAAAACTCAACCTGTGTTGTGCCAATGACCCTATGTCGGCCCCGGCAATGGCGCGCAAACTGGACGAGTTAAATCGCGTACTGCTGTTCCAACCACTTTTCGAACAGGTCAGCACCTCATTGAGTATCCCGCCTTTCGAACCAATATTCGCCAGCCTGGGCATTACCGTTACAGGCGGTAAGGTCCGGTTACAGAGCGAGGGACCGGGCGCCATGCTCAGACGACAAATTGTTCTTAAGACACGGTAATTGTGTGAAGACGCGGGTATACTATCCGGTTAATGAACACGGCCAGAGCGGCATCAGACTCCCTTGAAGAAACCTGTATCTAAAGCCGACATCCGCAACCAGCTGCAACAGGAAACCGAGTACTTCCTGAAGCGCGGTGGCAACGTGGAGAGCGTACCCCAGGGCATCAGTGGCAAAGAGCCTGGTGATGCGCCCCTGTTCCTCAACCGCAGGCTATTTCTCGAACCCAGAACCAAACGCACCCTGGTACCGGAAGTCGTTGCCGCTATTGAAGCCAGGCGCAAAGAGAAGTTCACACACAAGCCGCAACGCAAAGGCAGCCGCCTGCCACAGCCTCGCCGCAAGACTATCTATGACGATTTCGGGGAGCCGGTGCGCAAGGTCTGGGTGGATGAGCCCTAGTGTAGTGTCTACTCCAGGGCTGCGTCGCTACCGCCATCCCTGGCTCTTGCGACGTACCGTACATCCCGCACCATAAAAGAAAAGGGGCCGAAGCCCCTTTATCATTTGCCGTTGACCCTATGACAGGCGACGACGGATACCGCTCAGCATACCACCCAGCGCCAGGAAAGCACCACCGGCCAAGCCTATCAGGAACAACGGACTTGCCGTGGTAGGCATTTCCGTCACCGTCTCGATGACCACGAACTCGGTTTCCACATCTTCAATAGCCAGAGCGAAGCGATCTTCGGGCAAGTAGACGTTCAATTGCTGCCCACGCGCCAAATCACTGGCGCGATACTCGCGACCCGCGATATTTGCACGCCAGCTGCTAGCCAGAGTTACACTGCGGCTATCACCTTTGGTACCGTCGGTGTGTATGGGGCGAAAAGTCATAGTGTTGCCACGCACACGAACCACCTCAATAGAAGTCTTGGCGTACAGCTTGCCATCTTTCTCATACACCGTTTGGCACATCGAAGCGATGTCCGGGTTGGCCGCCAGTACTTCCGCAGACCAATTCAGGTCGGCACAAGTGACCGTAGAACTCTGCACTTTACCTGTACTGCTTGTTGCCTGAGCCATCAGTTGACCCGCTGACAGCGATAGCGCCATTCCCACGATTACTACCATCTTCTTGGACATGTCATTTCCTCCTTAGTTTTGATTGACATTACTTGTGTCGAGTGACGCGGTTACAATAAATCGCTTTGGCGCATGCCCGACGAAATAAAACGGGTAACAGGTTACGAGTGTAACCGTTTGATCGTCTGTATCGCGCAACAGTGTGGTATCTGTTATTGCCACCACTTTTGTCGCGTCAATCTTAAAACGTTTTTCCCCCTCCAGCGATTGCAGCACGATGGCATCGCCTACCTGTACATCCTTCAGCACCCGGAAATAGCCGTCGCGATGACCCGATATGCCGATATTACCCGGCTCATGAGGATAGGACATACCGTCGATAATACCGGACCCCCGATCCATGACGAGTTCGGAATTAGTGGAGTAAACCGGAACCTTCAGGCCGACAGAGGGAACTTCAAGTACGCCCAGCACCGGCGGCAAATTTGCTTGCAAACTGGCCTTATAATCGGCAAGCCGCCCGGAAGCCCACAGGCTGGTGTCTGGTTCCCCTGTGTCTTCAAAATTTGCCTGGGTATCTCCAGCCGTGTCTGCTGCCGCGGTGCCCGCCTGCACCACGTCAGGCGCTTGCGCTATCAGCTCAAATTCATTGATCCCCGCCTGACGCTGCACCTCACCCTGGGCGAGTTGCACAACAAAAAAGCCCGTCAGCAGGACACCTGCCAAATAACTCAGCAGTTCTCCTGAACGAAACGCCAATAAACCCGGTTTACCCTGCATGTTTTTGCTGCTTTTCCCCTTTGCTGTAACACAACTTACTCTCAATTTACTCAGCCATAGCCCAAAAACCTTCCCAGGCACTTGCCCGCGATCAAAAGGCTCAAGCCAATATATTAGTATGTTTTGGTAAAGATGCTAGCTTATTCGATTATTGTTAATTACTTAGCCCATCTGATACTAAATTTATATTCATTGCAATACCTAATTAGAGGCCATATCACGCCTTATGCCGCGCAACCGCTCTTAGCGACCTCCTTGCAACTTGAGGTGCTGGCAGCTACCTTAATAACATACTCAATAAGGAGCTATTCCCGTGTACACCGATATCAGCCCGTTTACTGTCGCCATTACCGACACGGAACTACAAGACCTGCAACTGCGATTGGCCCGAACCCGCTGGCCAGAGCGAGAGACCGTCGACGACTGGTCTCAGGGGATCCCGTCGCATTACACACGAGAGCTTGCCAGCTATTGGGCGTCGACTTACGATTGGCGCCGTTTTGAACAAAAGCTTAACAGCTGGCCACAATTCAAAACCACTATTGAAGATATCGACATTCACTTTATCCATCGCCGCAGCCCACATGAAAACGCCCTGCCCCTGATCATATCCCATGGCTGGCCCGGTTCGGTGGCGGAGTTCCACAAAGTCATCGACGCCCTGGCCGACCCCACAGCCCACGGCGGTAAGGCGGAGGATGCCTTTCATGTGGTAGCGCCCTCACTGCCGGGTTACGGCTTCTCCGGAAAACCGACCAGTCCCGGAACCTCGGTGGAAAAAATCGGCCGCATGTGGGGCCAATTGATGGCCAGGCTGGGTTACCAGCGCTACGTGGCCCAGGGTGGTGACTGGGGTAGTGTCATCACCCAGAGTATGGGCCAGACCGAGACACAACATTGCGCGGGCATTCACATCACCCTGCCCATCGTCACCCCCGACCCGGACACCATGGACAATCTCACCGAGCAGGAGCAGTCCGCCCTGGAGGCGATGACCTTCTACAACGACTGGGATTCTGGTTATTCCAAGCAACAATCCACCCGCCCCCAAACCCTGGGCTATGGCCTGGCCGACTCTCCCGTAGGCCAGATGGCGTGGATTGTGGAAAAGTTCTACGCCTGGACGGATTGCGAAAAGGATGGCAGCAAACACCCGGAACATGTGCTGAGCAAAGACGAGTTGCTGGATAACGTCATGATGTACTGGCTCAACAATACCGCCGCCAGTTCTGCTCGCCTCTACTGGGAGAGCTTCAATACGCCCAATATAGAGCCCATCGACATGCCTGTCGGCTGTTCCATGTTCCCCAGGGAAATCTTCCTTTGTAGTCGCAGATGGGCGGAGAAACGCTTCTCGAATCTGATCTATTGGAACGAGTTGGACCGAGGCGGGCATTTCGCGGCGCTTGAATTGCCCGAGGTTTTTATGAAGGAAGTGCGAACCTGCTTCAGAAGCCTGCGTTGAATTAAAAACCTGTGCCCGGCATAACTTGTCATTAGTGCTCGTAGTCGTCGCTGGTAATCAGGCTGTCACTAAAAGATCGCATACGGTTGGTTTCTTCGTTTTTGTCGTTTTCATCGACCTCACCGAAGTTCTCCCCAAGATAATCCGCCTCCCCGTAAGCGGAATCATCAATCAATTCGACGTCGAATTCCGAACCGGGGTTAGCTGAAGCCGGATGCAAGGAGGGAGCCGGGGCGGCATCCATATCTACTATAGATCGCTCACTGACATTGAAACCGGCACTGTCCAGCGGGTGCGATTTCACCTGATCTGCCAGAGGCGCCGCAACCTGGCGCTGTGCTGATGGCGCGGCGAGAGGCGGGGCCTCAGTGGGTGCCTCCATACCAATCAGCGGAGCCCGGTGACTACTGCCTATGAATTCCAGGTTCTGCAACGCCACATCGGTACTTCTACGGTTGTGCGTAGGCCGGGTGACGCCGGCGGAGACCTGACCTGCCTGCTTCGGAGCGCCATCCGCCCTGTTGGCTGCTGTCAGATTAGGGGTTGACCCTGGCCGGGCGGCGGCAAGCCCGGCCTGGTAAGCCTCCGGTGTTATCATGCGTGCCTGCTCCGCCAGCGTATTACCGGGCTCTACCGGACGATTACTGGTACTGGCGGCGCCCGCATCGCCTTCCTCCACCACTGCACTGACGCGATCCGGTCTGATCAGGCTGGTGGAAGGCCGGCCAATATCATCCAGATCATAGGTAGAAGCACTCTCCCCCGCGGCGCCAGCGGCCTGCAGTAGTGGCATTTCAAAATCTTCATCCAGCGCTTCCAGTCCCTGCTGCTCCGCGCGCAGAGCACGCTGCTTCAGCACTTCATGGGCACAATCGGACCAACGACCAAATTGAGAAGACTCTGCCGGGTCTGGCATACGATGTTTGCGGAATTTGCGCATGGCCTCCATGAAACGCTGTTTCACCGCACGGTAGTGGTAAATATGATCCTCGGACTGTAAAGGCACCACATCCGAGCCGCCACGAATGATCAGCATCTGGGGCGGCAACTGCCCCTGCAGGCTGTGCAGAAGATCAACCAGGAAACACAACCGGAATGCCGAGTGCAAGGTGGTCTTGGCCTGGGTATCACAGGGGACATAGAGAAAATCACCCAGTTCGGAATAACCACTGGTGCGCATCAGCAGGTTGGCAGATCCAGACAGAGGGCCGAGGGCCAACTGCCCGTTGACGATAAAATCGACACCCCCACGCATCGCCTCCAGTGTCCCCATGCGTCGCCTCGACTCGGCCAGTTCCCACTCGATAAGTGTGACTTTGCGCCCCTCGCTGCGCAGGGTATCGACGATATCATCCTGGCGCTCCATGGTATTTTGCGACTCAATACTACCGACATCGGGCGGAATACCATGATCGGGATTTTCGAGGGTGAGGCGCTCCATCCAACAGGCGAAAGGCGATTCCCTGAAGAGGACAAAGTCTTCCGATGTGTAGGTTACGGCGTTATCGACACTGTAGCGGTACATGGCTTGCGGCTTGTTTCCCCTTTATTACTGAAAACAGCGCAAGACAGATTTCCGCCTAAGCCGTTTGTGTATTTATATATGAATGACCTGCGGGTGTCCACGCTATCACGAAGAAAGTCCATGAATAACTGTCAGTGCTTGCGATAAATAGTGGCGCCCCCCACCACAGTACGCTCTACCTGAAGGTCGCGCATGGCCATGGGGTCCTCCAATGGATTGCCCGACAACACCACCAGGTCGGCGTACTTGCCCGGTTCCAGCGAGCCCCGGTTGCCCTCCTGGAACACCTGCCAGGCGGCGTCTATAGTCACCGCGCGCAGGGCTCCATGGAACCGGGCTGCTGGTCTATGACTCCCCCCTCTGGATCCGGCGTATCGGCACTGATGTCAACCAATTCCAGGGCGACACTGTTCGCCACCAGCATATGGCCGGACACGTGCATGGCCACCACCGGGTGCTCAGTGGAGACTCCATCCAGTTCCGCGCAAGTCGGGTGTCGTTTTTCCGCCAGCAGGGTCCGCCCCCGCAGGTCCACCACCTCGGTATCATCACCCACCAGGGCCATGATCTCTTCAGTGCTGCCTACCGCCTCGATCAATTCACCCCGCGTTGACAGGGCCTGCACCACACGATTGTCCGCATCCATGGTCAGCACATCACCATTGATAAACACCTGGTG
Organism: Gammaproteobacteria bacterium; assembly: GCA_003646415.1. Classification (GTDB taxonomy): domain Bacteria; phylum Pseudomonadota; class Gammaproteobacteria; order Pseudomonadales; family Halieaceae; genus JBALVO01. The sequence continues at coordinate 5,226 of QNFS01000054.1, read as the reverse complement.
TTGCGGAGGCAGCGGCGTACGGGTGGCGATCTTTACCAGCACACCCAGGCCAACCACCAGGGCGAAAAATACCAGCAGTAAGGTTTTCCATTTCATGCAATAACTACCCGAGTCGATTTATAGGGGTGACAAGTTTGAAGGATTCTATCGATGGCGGTAACGGCTGGAAAGAACCACGTTAGCCTGAAGGCAAAAAAAGTCACAGGAGCAGTCAATAGTGGGGTGGCTTCTCATCTACCGGACTGCCTGGCTGGCCGGTTTGCAGCCCCGCTTCCACCGCTTGCTCATCCTGGCGTTGCTTGATCAGTTCCAGTTGCCGCCTGAGCAACAGGATCTCCTGCTGCTGCAGGGCCAGCGCATCATTGAGGGCTTGCACCGTGTCTTCCTGAAAGGCGAGCTGGCTCTGCACCTCCGCCATCTGCAATCTGAGGTCATCGATTTCTCTCTGCACTTCACACTCTCCTCTTTCAAGCCCTGTTTCCGTCCCGGTTACAGGCTAATATACTGTCGAGTTCAACACAAAGGCATGACCACTCCATGAGCAAGCACAAAAACACCGGTAGTCGGCTGGTTTACTCAACCGCGGAAGGCCGGTTATGTCCCCAGTGCCAGCGCCCCGTAGCGGACTGCGTGTGCGGTGTGGACCGACCCGCCGCGGTTGGCGATGGCGTCGTGCGACTCCACAGGGAAACCAAAGGCCGCGGCGGTAAAGCGGTAACCGTCATCAAGGGCATACCCCTGGCCGGGGCTGAATTAAAGGCCCTGGCCAAAGTACTGAAGCAAAAATGCGGGGTCGGAGGCGCTTTGAAGGACCACACCATCGAAATTCAGGGGGATCAGCGCCACATTCTCAAACCCGAATTGGAAAAACGTGGCTACACAGTCAAAATAGCCGGCGGCTAAACACAATACTCGAATTTAATAGATTATAGCACCACAATTGCAGTATTTTTTAGAATCTCTGCCGATCGACTCCCAGCCCTTCACCCCTCCCCTGGCTCATTTCTGTCAAGTTACATAGCTTTTACAATATTTTTGTGAAATAACCCCTGCAAACCTTTATTTTTATTGGATTTAATTTTTTTATGTGTTAAAAAGTTATCTGTGAGCTGGGAAAAGTCAGGAACTGGTGGCGATCTCCAGACCTGATTCACGATAACCCGGCCGCAGCGAGCCATAACAGTGAAACGGCAGTATCTGACTGATTTGTCATCCCTGCGAGGGAGTGGGTTATGTACGTTACCGCAGAACATCTGAGAGAGCAGGTCATCCGACCTACCCTGAAATACATGGGGGCATGGACACCGGAATGTGAATCATTCCTGCTCAAAGCCGCCATCGACGCCCCCGACCTGGGGCTGTTTTCCGCAAGAAATGAAGGCCTGGGCCTGTTTCATATCACGGCTGCCCAGCACCGTGACCTGTGGGACCGGTATCTCGCTTTCAACCCGGATCTGGCAAGCCGGGTGAGAGGGCTGGCCAGCCAGCGGGCCTTCCTGACTGACCCCGACAGTGAATTGCAGACCAACCTGAGCTATTGCACAGCAATCGCCTGGTTAATGCACAAACGCTCAGGCCTTGTACTGCAAGAGGCGGCAAGCGGAGCAATGGCAAGCGCCTGAGCCCCTCATGCCCTCCCATCGCGCAGGGTTTGCCAGGCGGCGAGGTCTTCGGGCCTGTCAACATCAGGCAGGATGGGCAACTCCACCCAGTTCAAGTCCAATTTTCGCATCGACTCAATAGTCTTCGTATAGACTTGATCCGTCCCCCATGGAATCTCTACAAATAACTCCCTGTGTATCTCCCTTGCGCCAATCAACACGTAGCCCCCGTCTTCAGCAGGCCCCAATACCAGGGGCGCCGTATCCAGCGCACGCAATGCCTGCTCCAGGTATGACCCCTCAATTGCCGGACAATCACTACCCACCAGGATAACGTTGGTATAGTGCCGCAGAGCACTGCGAATCGCCCGGTACATTCTCTCACCCAGATCCGCGCCGCGCTGCCGCGAGACCCTGCTAACGCCCAGTTCCCGGCACTGGATAAACAGGGAATGAGCGGCGTTTCCAGCCACGCACAACTCGACCTCGCCCAAACCGGAACCCGCAAGCGTTGCGCTGGTCCAAAGCAGCAGTTCACAGTGCAGGTCACAGGCTTCCTGCGCCGTGAGATAAGGCGTCATTCGCGTTTTGACCCGGCCTGCCAGCGGCGCCCGGGCAAACTGGATCAACAGCGTCGAATCGGGCTTATCGGCCATAACTGACTCTACCTGCCATAGTAGTGGCGCCACAAGCGCTCGGGTGATACCCCGAGAAAATAGGCCAGGCGCAGTAGCCACATGCGTAAGATTGTTCTCGCCACCCCCTGCTCCTCCCAGCGGCGGCTGGAGGTGGTTACCGGCACATTGATCACCAGCGGCCGCGCCAATCGACGCAGGTGTTTGCAATAGGCGACATCCTCCATAAGGGGGATAACATCAAAACCACCCGTGCGCTGAAACAGGCTGGATCGCAGAAACAACATCTGGTCACCAGTGGCGACACTGGTGAGACGCGAGCGCTGGTTTATAAACCATTCAATAATCCGAAATACCGCTCTATCACCACTGAGGCGCACCCGGCAAAAACCCCACTGGGGCTGCCCCACCAGACAGGCTTCGAGGCCTTCGGCATCGATTCCGGGACAGCTGTCCGCATGCAGGAACAAAATATACTCACCCTTCGCCACCCGCCCCCCCAGGTTCATCTGAGTGGCCCGGCCGGGCTCCCCTGCAAGCAGGTGATCACACAGGGGCATGGCCGCGGCCACGGTCTGGTCGCTACTGCCACCATCTACAACAATGAGTTCGCTGCCCGGGTAGCGCTGGCGCAAATCGAGCAGCAACACCCCGATGCCCTCCTCCTCGTTGAGTACCGGAATAACAAAACTCACGCACCGGTGTAGCATGTCGCCGGGCATCAGCCGTCCAAAGCGCCGCCACAGCTACTGCCCTGGCCCGCAGTACAGCCGTAGCAGTGCTCCCCGGTAGCGATGGAGTTCCCCTCCAGCACCAGCCCAATCAAGAGCTCAGAGATATGATGACGGGGTTTATCATTGGCCAGTAACGGCAAGTCCAGCATCTGGTTGAAGTCGCAGTCATAAACATAGCCCAACCAATCGATGCTGAGCAGGCTGCGGCACATGAGGGTAGCCACGTTGGCCTGGCTGAAGCTGTCACGCAATAGCCGCATATACTCCACATACTGGCCCTGGGCCAACAGCACCGCACCAAATCGGTTAATCGGCATATTGGTGATGGTTAACAGCTGATTGAATCGAATATCAAGCCGCTGGCCCAGTTCCCGCCGGTAATCTTCCTGCAGGTCGCCCTGGGGGGGAGGCAGAACCGGCCCAACCGGGTTATACACCAGGTTTAACTGTAACTCGTCGCCGTAGCCCAGTGCATTGAGCTGCCGAATCGCCCGGATACTGTCATCATAAACCCCTTTCCCGCGCTGCTCTTCCACATTGCCCTTGAGGTAACAGGGCAGTGAGGCGGTAATTTCCACCCGCTGCCCAGCCAGAAATGTCGCCAGATCTTCCTGCCCGGGTTCGAACAATATGGTGAGGTTGCTGCGGTCTATAACGCGTACACCCAGCTGTCTCGCCTCACGAACCAGATAGCGAAAATGGGGGTTCAACTCCGGTGCGCCACCGGTGAGATCCAGGGTTGTCGCGCCGCTGCGAGTCAACAGGGACAGTACCTGGTCGATGGTTTCCAGATCCATCAATTCAGTTCGCTGTGGCCCGGCGTTAACGTGGCAATGGACACAACTGAGATTGCACAAATACCCCAGGTTAACCTGCAGGGTCTCCAGGCTGCCCCGGTGGATCGGGGGAAAGTCACTGTGCAGTAACAGCGGACGGGTATCGTGCATATTCGGCCTGTGGTTTGGTTGTCTGCCGGAGTGACGAGGTACACTAGTACTGCGCCTGCTCCTCCTCGGGAGTCAGCAGGCGATGAGCGTCGCCCAACAGGTACTGGAACACCACGTTATAAGACAGCACGGCCTGCACATAATTGCGAGTTTCCTTATAGGGAATGGTCTCGATCCAGATATCCACAGGCACCTCCTGCCCCTGTTTGTTGCGCCAGCGATCGACCCGGTGCGGCCCCGCATTATACGCGGTGAGGGCAAATACCCGGTTGCCGCCAAAGCGATCCAGCAGTTGTCGATAATAGGCGCTGCCCAGTAACACGTTGTGCTCCACCTGGTACAGGTCGGCGCCACTGTGAGGCTGCCCCAGGGAAGACGCCACCTGCTTGCCAGTAGCCGGCATAATCTGCATCAGGCCGCGCGCACCAACTGGCGAGCGAGCCTGGGGGGAAAATGCGCTCTCCCTGCGGGCGATCGCCATCAGCTCTGTGCTGGGAACCTGCCGGACCGCAGCATAGTGCTTGAACGTCTTCTGGTAAGGGGTGGGGAAACGCAGATCCAGGGCATCCCAGGCCTTGGCCCGATTGGCCGCATCTATGGCCATACGGTGCCAGCCCTGCTGCGAGGCCAGCTGCGCCAGTTGCCGCTGCTGCGCTGGGTTGTCATCGGAATCCTGTAACACCTTGAACCACTCTGAGTGCGCCAGGCTTTCCTCTTCATGAAAGCGTAGTTCCTCAATACGTTGCACCACTGGCTGCCGCTGCAGGGACACTCGCACCGGGTCTTGCGGTGCCAGGGGCTGGTTATTGAAAGCGTAGACCTGGCCCAATTTGTCCGCTGCGAGAAAACTGTAATAACCCCGCTCCCCCGCCAAAGCCTGTAAAATCTGTGTGGCCGACTCGTTATCACCGCGCCGCTCCTGGGCAACAGCCTGCCAGTACCGCCACGCGCTGTCGCCGCGCTGTTGCTCGGACAGCTTAGGTAAGGTTTGCTCCAGGGCGACCCAGTCCTGCTCGGCCAACGCCCAGCGCAGGCGTATTTCAACCAGCTTATCTTCCCCAAGTCGCGCCAGGGCATCTTCCAGCCAGGGTATATTGGACTCGGTTTTGGCAAACAGGCTGCGCAGGGCAATAGCGTATTCGACTGCCTGGGTTTGCCCGGCGGAAAATTCCAGTTTGCCCTGGTAATCGGTCCATAGCGCCAGTGCCTGCTCCGGGCTGTAACGGGCCAGGTAGGCAAGGCCATGACTGGCGATGTCCGCCGAATAGGGGCTGTCAGCAGGCAGCGACTGCCCAGCCAGTTTATCCGG
>QNFS01000053.1 GCA_003646415.1 Gammaproteobacteria bacterium | reverse complement strand
GATGCGTTCACCGCGGGGAAACGCTTCAGGGCCTCACAGGCGGCCTTGACGAAAAAACCCATAAAACCCAAACGGGTGCCGTTGTGAACCTTCTCAAACTGCTCTTTATACTTGCTGCGCAGTACCATAACCGGCGCCATATTCACCTCGTTAAAGGTGGTGAGCATGGCGGTTTCCTGCGTCGCATTCAGCAGGCGCTCGGCGATCTTTGCTCGCATGCGAGTCATGGGAACCCGCTTTTCAACACGCTCACTGGAGGGGCCAACAGGCTCGCTGGACGCCGGCGCCGGTGCGGCCGAGGCTTTGGCAGGTGCGGCAGTATCACTCTTCTTCATGTACCTGACGATATCTTCCTTGGTGATCCGACCATTCTTGCCGCTGCCTGATATCTGGCTAATATCCAGTTTGTGCTCATCCACCAGTTGCCTGGCGGCGGGTCCCAGTAAAGCCGCCATATCTGTATCGTCGGCTGACGCCCCTGTGGCGGCAGCCACGCCTGCTATAGCAGCCGCTTCCCCAGTGGCCGCGGGCACACCGGCAGAGGGTGCTACCACACCCTGCTCCAGAGTCGCCAGCAGCTGCTCGCTCTCGATGGTGTCACCTTCCTGTACATGAATTTTGGTAATCACTCCGTCTTCCGGCGCCACCACTTCTATCACGACCTTGTCTGTCTCTATCTCGACGATAAGTTCATCGCGGGAGACGGCTTCACCTTCAGCCTTATGCCAGGCGGCCACTTCACCATCTGCAATCGATTCGGGAAAGGCTGGTGCCTTGATTTCAATAGCCATTTCGTTTCCTTTGTGAAATGCCAGTTGCTGCTAAGAACCCCAGGGCATTTCGCCCAGGGCTTCATCTATGAACTTTTCCTGTTGCGCCACATGCAATGCCATATAGCCGGCAGCCGGTGCCGCAGAACCATCACGACCGACATAACGCAGATAAACATCCACTTTGTGGCGCTGAATAACCCGGCGTATATGATGTTGGCTGGCATACCAGGAGCCCTGGTTCATCGGTTCTTCCTGACACCATACCGTATCGACAAAATTGGGATAGCTTGCCAGTATGTCCAGCATCTCCGCCTCGGGGAACGGATAAAGCTGCTCCAGGCGCAAAATAGCAATGTGATCCAGACCGCGCTCACGGCGCGCCGCGCGCAAATCGTAAAACACCTTGCCACTGCAGAAAACAATACGCTGCACCCCAGCCTTGTCCAGGTCATCCGTCTCGTCCAGAATATTGTGGAAACGCCCGTGTGCCAGTTCTTCCAGGGTGGAGACAGCCTCCTTATGGCGCAGCAGGCTCTTGGGTGACATCACGATCAGGGGTTTACGCAGCGGGCGTACCACCTGCCGTCGCAACATATGATAAACCTGTGACGGCGTGGTCGGCGCGCACACCTGGATATTATGCTCCGCGCATAATTGCATGAAACGCTCCAGCCTGGCCGATGAGTGCTCCGGACCCTGCCCCTCGTAACCGTGGGGCAACAGCATGGTCAAGCCACTGAGGCGCTGCCACTTGTACTCCCCGCTGGTGATGAACTGGTCGATCACCACCTGGGCGCCATTGGCGAAATCACCGAACTGAGCCTCCCAGATAACCATGCCCTGTGGCATGGTGGTGGAATAGCCATACTCAAAGGCCAGCACCGCTTCTTCCGACAACAGAGAGTCGTAAATCATGAAAGTTCCCTGCCCGTCATCGATGTGTTGCAGGGGCACGTAGGCGCTCCCATCTTTCTGATTATGCAACACGGCATGGCGATGGGAAAAAGTTCCGCGGCCCACGTCCTGCCCGGTCAGCCGTATCGGGTAGCCTTCCACAAGCAGGGAGGCATACGCCAGGTTTTCGGCAAAGCCCCAGTTTATCGGCATAGCGCCAGCGGCCATCTTGCGGCGATCTTCAAGAATTTTGGACACCTGGCGCTGCAGCGGAAAGTTGTCCGGCGCCACATTGGCTTCGTGTGCAATCTTCTGCAACGCTTGAATATCCATGCTGGTGTCAGCCGGCAGAGTCCACTCATGACCCAGGTAGGGCGACCAATCAACAAACAGGGATTTATTGGGTTCGGACACCAGGCTTTCTACCAGAGGTTCACCGCGATCCAGGGAATCCCGATAGCGATCCATCAGGAGTTGGTCTTCGCTGTCGCTAATGACACCCTCGCCGATAAGTTTAGCGGCATACAGGTCGCGGGTGGTTTTGTGTTCGCGAATTGCCTGGTACATCACTGGCTGGGTCACCGAAGGCTCATCGGCCTCGTTGTGGCCGCGGCGGCGATAGCATATCAGGTCTACCACCACATCCCGGTTGAACTCGGTGCGGTAGTCCACAGCCATCTGGGTTACAAACAGCACGGCCTCCGGGTCGTCCGCATTGACATGAAAAATGGGCGCCTGCACCATCTTGGCAATATCGGTGCAATACTCAGTAGAGCGCACATCCTCACGCTTGTTCGTGGTAAAACCGACCTGGTTATTAACTATGATGTGAATAGTACCGCCGGTTTTATAGGCGCGTGTCTGGGACATCTGGAATGTCTCCATCACCACGCCCTGCCCCGCAAAGGCCGCATCACCGTGAACCACGATGGGTACAACCAACTCACCAATATGATCGTTGCGCCGCTCCTGCCTGGCCCTTACCGAGCCCTCTACCACTGGCGCAACAATTTCCAGGTGTGAGGGGTTGAACGAAAGCGCCAGGTGCAATTCACCGCCAGGTGTCATCACGTTGGATGAAAAACCCTGATGATATTTTACGTCGCCGGATGTTTCATATTCTACCCGACCCTCAAATTCTGCAAACAACTCAGAGGGTTTTTTACCCAAGATATTGATCAGTACATTGAGGCGACCGCGGTGGGCCATACCCAGTACGATCTCCTGCGCGCCATAGGAACCGCAGCGCTGCACCATTTCCGACAGCATGGGTATGAGGCTTTCGCCGCCTTCCAGGCCGAAGCGTTTGGTTCCGGGATACTTGGAGCCCAGGGACTTTTCCAACCCCTCGGCATTGGTCAGGCTGCGCAACAGCCCGATACGCACGTCCACACCGTAATCCGGCACCGAGCGCACGGACTCCATGCGCTGCATAATCCAGTGGCGCCGTTTGGTGTCAACGATATGCATGAACTCGGCGCCGATGGTGTTGCAGTAGGTGCGCTCAATGGCGTTATAGATATCGCCGAGGGTGGCATCGGCCTTGCCGATGTGCAGGCTGCCGGTCTGGAACACCGTATCGAAATCCGCCGAGGAGAGTTGGTGAAAACTCAACTCCAGGTCGGGTACCTGCTCACGCTCCGCCAGGCCCAGCGGATCCAGGTGCGCCTTCTGGTGGCCGCGCTGTCGGTAGGCGGAAATCAACTGCAGCGTCCGCACCTGCTTGCGCTCATATTCGGTGGCCCGGGAATCGTGCTGCACCGTGGCTTCCGTGCGCACACGCATCTTGCTGATACGGGCGAAGCGCTCCCTGATCACCGAGTGGGGAACGTCGTCTATCTGGACGATATCCGACTCAACCCGGGGCAGTCCGTCAAAATAGTCACGCCACTGTTCGGGCACCCCGTTGGGATCCGTCAAATAGGACTCGTACAAGTTCTCCACATAGGTGGCGTTGCCACCGGCGATATGCGAGCTCCTCCACAGGTGCTCCATTGAGCTTTCTTGCATCTCGACCCTTCCAGGGGGTTAAATTACCGTCATGGGAGCACCGCTTCACGGCGGCCCGTTTTCCGGCAGCTTATGTTTACTGCTGAGTGTAGCAGTGCCAGCACCGCCGTGCCGAAAAGACCTTGGCCGATCCGGCAAATACGACTCTGCCGCTGAGGATCAGCAGCAGATAATAAGACTTTAAAACAACAATTTCAATATGTTACAACCAGGCCTTAATGTCATGTCGCGCGTGAGAGCAGCATGTTGCGAATATGACCAATCGCCCTCGTCGGGTTCAAACCCTTGGGGCAAACGTTTACGCAATTCATGATACCGTGACAGCGAAATACGCTAAAGGGGTCATCCAGCCTGGCGAGCCGCTCTTCGGTGGCGGTGTCGCGGGTGTCCGCCAGGAAGCGATAGGCCTGCAGCAGGCCTGACGGGCCGATAAAGCGATCCGGGTTCCACCAGAATGAGGGGCAGGCGGTGGAGCAACAGGCGCACAGGATGCACTCGTACAGACCGTCGAGTTTCTCCCGGTCCTCCGGCGACTGCAGGCGCTCTATAGCGGGAGCCGGTGTGTCGTTCTGCAGATACGGCTGCACCTTTTCATACTGCGCATAGAATATGCTCAAATCAACCACCAGGTCTCTCACCACTGGCAAACCGGGCAGCGGCCGCAATACCAGAGAGTTTTTCCTGACGGTTTCAGACAGCGGTGTAACACAAGCCAGGCCATTCACACCGTTCATATTCACGCCATCGGAACCACAAACGCCCTCACGACAGGAGCGGCGATAGGCAAACGTCGTATCCCGGGACTTGATCAACTCCATCACGTCCAGCACCATCAGGTCCTTGCCGCCGGTATCGACCTGCACATCCTGCATGTACGGCTCGCTGTCCGCTTCAGGGTTATAACGATAAATACTTACTTGCAACATAATCCCGACCCCTTAATAAACACGCGCTTTCGGTTGGAAAGTATCCACTGTCTTCGGCTCAAAGTTCACTGCGCGCTTGCCCACTCTCTTGTCAGTGGGGAAATACACAGAATGGCACAGCCAATTTTCATCGTCACGGGAGTCGAAGTCCTCGCGGGCGTGGGCGCCGCGGCTCTCCTTGCGTTCCTCCGCTGCGATCGCCGTAGCCTCCGCCACCTCAAACAGGTTGTGCAATTCCAACGCTTCGATGCGGGCTGTATTGTAGGCCATGCTCTTATCAGAAAGGCTGGCGTTTTCAATACGTGTGCGCAGGTCGTTGAGCTTGCTGATGCCCTCCTGCATAAACTCAGCGTTGCGAAACACACCAAAGTGGTTCTGCATGATGTCTTGCAGTTCCGTGCGCAGGTCGGCCACGTTCTCACCGCCGCTTGAATTGTTCAGTTTGTCCAGGCGGGACATGGCCTGCTCTATATCGCTGTCAGAAGCAGCATCCAGATCGATGCCCTCACGCAGAGATTGCTCAATGTGCAGGCCTGAAGCGCGACCAAAGACCACCAGATCCAGCAGGGAATTGCCACCCAGACGGTTGGCCCCATGGACAGATACGCAGGCCACCTCGCCACAGGCGTAGAGGCCGGGGATAACCGTATCATTGCCATTGTCATCGATGGTCAAGGCCTGGCCATTAACGTTGGTGGGAACTCCACCCATCATATAATGGCAGGTAGGCACCACAGGAACCGGTTCTTTTACCGGATCAACGTGCGCGAAAGTACGAGACAGTTCACAGATACCCGGCAGGCGGCTCTCCAGAACCTCCTCACCCAGGTGATCCAGCTTCAGATAGACGTAGTCGCCATTGGGGCCACAACCCTTGCCGTCCAGGATTTCCAGCACCATTGAGCGGGCGACGACATCACGACCCGCCAGATCCTTGGCATTGGGGGCGTAGCGCTCCATAAACCGCTCACCGTCTTTATTTATCAGATAGCCACCCTCACCGGGGCAGCCCTCGGTGACCAGCACACCGGCGCCGGCGATGCCGGTGGGGTGAAACTGCCACATCTCGATATCCTGCACCGGGAAGCCTGCGCGCAGGGCCATACCAATACCGTCACCGGTGTTGATGTGGGCGTTGGTGGTGGAGGCGTAAATACGCCCCGCTCCGCCGGTGGCCAGTACGGTGGCCTTGGATTTCATGTAGACCGTCTCCCCGGTTTCCATGCAGATGGCGACAACACCCACTACCGCGCCATTCTGGTTCTTGACCAGGTCGGTGGCATACCACTCGTTGAAGAACACTGTCTGGGCCTTCATATTGCCCTGGTACAGGGTATGCAGAAGGGCGTGACCGGTACGGTCCGCCGCGGCGCAGGTGCGGGCGGCCTGGCCACCCTCACCGAAATTCTTGGATTGTCCGCCAAAGGGGCGCTGGTAGATACGCCCCTCTTCCGTGCGGGAGAAAGGCAACCCCATATGATCCAGTTCATACACCACCTCCGGGCCGACACTACACATATATTCGATAGCGTCCTGGTCACCGATATAATCGGAGCCCTTGACGGTGTCATACATATGCCAGCGCCAATCGTCATCCGGGTCGGCACTGGCGATGGCGCAGGTTATGCCACCCTGGGCCGAAACGGTGTGGGACCGGGTCGGAAAGACCTTGGAAATTACCGCCGTCTTGTAGCCGGATTGGGCCAGTTGCAATGCTGCGCGCATACCCGCACCGCCGCCACCTACGATGACACCATCAAATGAAATTGTACGAAGAGCCGCCATATTCTAATAACCCCACAAAATCTGGATGCCCCAGACAACATACGTAAACATGGTAAGTGCGCAAAACGCCAGTGCCGCAAAACGCAGTACATTACCTGTGGCGCCCATCAGACGCTCGGTCAGGTAGTCGGTAAAAACAGTCCACAGACCAACCCATGCGTGAATACCCAGTGACAGCAGAGCCAGCAAGCTGAATACCCGCATCCAGGTCTGGGCGTGCAACTCTTTCCAGGCAGGATAATCGACGCCGCCCAGCAGTACACAGCCCACATAAAGAAAATAGGCCAACAGGATAACAGCGGTCACACGCTGCATTAGCCAGTCATAGAGGCCGGAGCGCCCCAGGTTTGTTACTGCAGTTACCATATCCAGACTCCCGCCAGCGGAATGAGCACAATCGATAGAGCGATAACGATGCGGGAGCCGAGAATGCTTCCCTCCATCGTTTCACCGATACCAAAGTCCATGAACAGATGCTTTACCCCCGCCACCCCGTGGAAGATCAGGCCAGCCACCACAGCCCAGACCACTAACTTCATCAGTGGACTACTCAGGCATTCCTGCAGGGAGGCGAAGCTTTCAGGGCTTGCCAGGCTGGCATCCAGTGCCCAGATGAGCACCGCCATACCGGCAAAAAGGAATACGCCTGAGGCGCGATGGGCAATGGACACCCATGCGGTGATAGGAAGCCGCATGGTACCGATATCCAGGTTTACAGGGCGTGTGTCTTTCACTTTTGGGTTCCACCGTTGCGACGCCCGTCAGGGCGATTAATAGGGTTGGCACGATGCCACAGGTGTCGCCAGATGCAACTGCCGCCAGCTAACCAAAACGCGCGAAATTATAGGCACTTACACTAACAATTACAAATCTCTGTTCCTGACAAAGGGAGGCAACTATTGATTTACCGCAATATGTGCTGATATCCCGGAATCGGGATGCCCGTAAATAAGGGCGGATACAAGTACCTGGCGGCAATGAGACTTGGGTCAATTGACAAAACCTCCCGAGACTTTATAGTGTACACCCCCATAGTTCTTCAGCCCAGGACCCCATAAATGAGCGATAAAAAAGCTACCCTCAAGATCGACGGAATCGACGAGGCAATCGAACTTCCAATTCACTCCGGCACCCTGGGCCCGGATGTCGTGGATGTTGGTGGCCTGACGGCCAGGGGGATGTTTACCTACGATCCCGGGTTTGTTTCCACGGCCGCCTGTGAATCCCAGATCACCTTTATCGACGGTGGCAAGGGTATATTGCTACACCGGGGCTATCCCATCGAGCAATTGGCCGAGGAGTCCGATTATCTGGAAACCTGCTACCTGCTGCTCTACGGAGAACTCCCCAGCCGGGAACAGAAAGAGGAATTTGTCAGCACTGTTCACAAACACACCATGGTCAACGAACAGCTGCGGACCTTCTTCAACGGTTTTCGGCGGGATGCTCACCCCATGGCCATCATGTGTGGTGTGGTCGGCGCCCTGTCCGCCTTCTACCACGACTCCCTGGAAATTTCCGACGAGCAACACCGGCAGGTTGCCGCCTTCCGATTGATAGCCAAAATGCCCACCCTGGCGGCCATGAGCTACAAGTACTCCACCGGCGGCCCCTTCATGTACCCGGACAACAGCCTGAACTACGCGGAAAACTTCCTGCACATGATGTTCGGCAACCCGTGCGAACCGAGCAATATAAGCCCGGTATTGGCCAAGGCCATGGACCGCGTATTCCTGCTGCACGCCGACCATGAGCAAAACGCCTCTACCTCCACCGTACGCCTGGCGGGCTCCTCCGGCGCCAATCCTTTCGCCTGTATCGCGGCCGGCATTGCCGCCCTGTGGGGCCCGTCGCATGGCGGCGCCAATGAAGCGGTACTGGAGATGCTGGAAGAAATCGGCGACATATCCCATATTGACTCCTTTGTAGCGCGCGCCAAGGACAAGGATGACCCCTTCCGCCTGATGGGCTTCGGCCACAGGGTCTACAAGAACTTCGACCCCCGCGCCAAGGTAATGAAACAGGCGGCAGATGAAGTACTGGCGGAACTGGGCATAGAAAACGACCCGCTGCTGGATATCGCCAAACGCCTGGAAGAAATCGCCCTGCACGACGATTACTTCATTGAAAAGAAGCTCTACCCCAATGTGGATTTCTATTCAGGCATCATCCTGAAGGCTATCGGCATCCCCACCAGCATGTTCACTGTAATATTTGCCGTGGGCCGCACCGTGGGCTGGATCGCACACTGGAACGAGATGATCAGTGGCAGCTACCGTATCGGCCGCCCACGCCAGCTATATACCGGCTACACACAACGGGATTTCGTGACAGTGGATGAGCGCTAGTATACCTGTGCCAGACATTGTCATCAGCGGAACCGGTCTTTACACACCGCAAGAGTCTATCAGCAACGAAGAATTGGTAGATTCCTTCAACGCCTACGTGAACATCTACAATACCGCTCACGCCGACAAGATTACTGTAGGGGAGCTGCCCGCGCTGGAACCTTCCTCTGCAGAATTCGTCGAAAAGGCCTCCGGTATCAAGTCCCGGTATGTGATGAACAAGGACGGTATACTCGATCCAAATCGCATGGTGCCCCACCTGCCCGAGCGCCCTAATGAGGCCCACTCCATCCAGTGTGAGATGGCACTTGTGGCGGCACAGGAAGCGATGAACCAGGCCGGGAAAACTGCGCAGGATATAGACGCAGTTATCGTGGCAGCATCCAACATGCAACGCGCTTACCCCGCTATGGCGGTAGAAATCCAGGATGCCCTGGGTATAAAAGGCTACGGCTTTGATATGAATGTGGCCTGCTCTTCCGCCACGTTCGGTATACAACAGGCCAGGGATGCGGTGACAAACGGCAACGCCAACTGCGTATTAATGCTCAACCCGGAAATATGTAGCGGCCACCTCAATTTCTGTGACAGGGATTCCCATTTTATCTTCGGCGACGTCTGTACCGCAGTCATCATGGAGCGTACCGAAACCGCCACGTCCAGTGAGCAATACCTGATTGTCGATACCAGGCTGCAAACCATCTACTCGAACAACATCCGCAATAATTTCGGCTTCCTCAATCGCGGAGACGAGTCCGGCATTGGCAAAACTGACAAGTTATTTGTGCAGGAGGGGCGCAAGGTATTCAAGGAAGTATGCCCGGCGGTTGCCACACAGATTTCCACACAGCTGGAAAAGCTGGATATCGCACCGCAGCAGCTAAAACGCATGTGGCTGCACCAGGCCAACCTCAGCATGAACCAACTGATTTCCAGGCGCGTACTGGGCCGCGACGCCACCGCGGACGAAGCGCCCACCATTCTTGATGAGTACGCCAATACCAGTTCCGCAGGCTCTGTTATCGCCTTCCATAAGCACCGCGATGATTTCAGGAGCGGCGATCTGGGCGTACTGTGCTCCTTCGGCGCGGGCTATAGCATTGGCAGTGTGGTGCTAAAGAAAGTTTAGATCAGGTCCCGCAGTGCTGACAACAATGCCCCACACTGCACATCGGTACCTATGGTGATACGCAGGTAGTTATCGATACGCGGCTTGTCAAAGTAGCGCACGATGATACCCCTCTCCCGTAAGTCTACGAATAAATCCCTGGCCAGACGCTGCGCATGGGTGGCAAAAACAAAGTTCGCCGCTGAGGGAAGTACCGCAAAGCCCAGTGCGGTCATTTCCCGGCACACAAACTCGCGGCTGGCCACGACCCGCTGGCAACTCTGCTGGAAATATTCCTCATCGGCTAAAGACGCCAGCGCCGCCCGCTGGGCGACAACATCCAGCGGGTAAGAGTTGAAGGAGTTCTTGACACGCTCCAGTCCCTCGATGAGTTCCACACTACCCATCGCTATGCCCACACGCAGGCCCGCTAATGCCCTGGCCTTGGACAAGGTCTGCACCACCAGCAGGTTGTCGAACTCGCCAATCAGCCGTACCGCTGATTCACCACCAAAATCGATGTAGGCCTCGTCGATAACAACCACCGAGTCACAGCTTGAGCGCAACAGGGATCGGATTGCATCCAGTTCCATCAACACACCTGTGGGTGCATTGGGGTTGGGGATTATAATGCCACCGTTATCCGCAGGGTATGCAGCGGGGTCGATAGAGAAATCCTTCACCACAGGAGCATCACAATGGCTAATGCCATAAAGCTCGCACCACACGGGGTAAAAGCTGTAGCTTATGTCGGGAAAATACACTGGCTTATCATGCTTGAGCAGTGCCTGGAAGGTATGCGCCAGAACCTCATCCGAGCCATTGCCGATGAACACCTGCTCGGGCTGTAGACCATTACGCCAGGCGAAAGCCTGTTTCAGTGCCACTGATTCCGGGTCGGGGTAAAGGCGCAGGCTGTCACCACTGACCGCCGCAATAGCGGTCAATACTGCGGGGGAAGGCTGGTAGGGACTCTCATTGGTATTGAGCTTAATCAGCCCATCACCACGCGGCTGCTCCCCCGGCACATAGGGTGTCAGCTGGCGGACCAAATCACTCCAGTAACGACTCATAACACTCCCTATTGAAGATGGCGTCCCTTAGGGGGCTCGAACCCCTGTTACCACCGTGAAAGGGCAGTGTCCTGGGCCGCGAGGCCAAGGGGGCGCAGGCCTTAAATTTTACATAATAAAGCCACGATAGTGTACCGAAGCTGTGCTTCGATGCAATATCGCGGCAAAGGAATGTTAAGTCCGACAGACTCCTAGTACTTGAAAATGGTATCCAGCATCAGGCGCTGGTAATCCGCATCATCACCCAGGTCGACTCCTCTGTTGCCGTCGAAGTAGGTAGCACCGATGCTCCACTTATCGTCGAGAGCGTACTTGCCAGAGACCTTGTGGCCCTCACCGTCAGTACCACCGCCCATGAAGTCAGAATCGGTGACCATTCCCAGGGTCGCATTAGCCTCGAGGTCTTCGTATTGGTACTGTAGCTGCCAGCTGCCTTTCTTCTTCACCTTGCCTAGTTTAATACCTGCCAGGTAGCCTGTCTCATAGTCATCGGCGTCATCATTTTCGACATAGTCGCCGTAAACCACGAAGGGCATGTCAAACAGGTTGAAGGCTACCTCAAGAGACAGATTGTACAGCTTGTAATCGTACTCATAGACTTCTACACCATCCTTGATAACAGAAGTGTTACCAAAGAAATCGTCATCGTAGATGGCTCCACGGCCCTTGGAGGGGATGTCCAGGTACTTGGCGCTGGTGGTCAGGTGCAAGTTATCGAACAGGCTGAATTTGGCGCCGATCTGGGTACCCCAGATGCCGTCATCATCATTTTTGCTGTCAGACTCGATAAAGTTGTACTCGGCTATGGCGAAAAATATGTCGCCCGTCCAGCCCGCGGCAATACCTTCCGGGCGGAAGTCACCGTCCCAGATCAGAGAGCTCTTTTGCACGACATAGTAGGGGTTCTTGAATTTACCCGCCGTGAGGTAGATATTTTCGAGCCCGGTCAACTCTTCCATCCCGGTCCACTTGAAGTAAGCCAGGTCCAGACGGAGGTCCTTGGTGGAGCCGCCACCTCCAAGAGTCTGGTTGGTGGATACCGGGTCGTCGCCACCTGTGGCCAGGCCCAGACCCACTTCGGTGGTAGCACTTGGCTTGGCAATCAGAGCGGCGCGGGCGCGGATACGGTTGCGATCCCGGTCATCCTTGCCGTCTTGCTCGATGTCCTCGTAGCGGTAACGGAAATCACCTTTCCATTTCATTTTCTCAGCCCAGGAAGTTGATATATTCTGCGCCTTGAGTGTCGCCACCTCGGCATTGGTGGCTGCGAGGTCATCCACTGTGACCATGCCCTGAACAGCACCCTGCTCACGCAGTTCCTGGTTCTCGGCCTCCAGGGTATTCATACGGTCGCTCATGGCGGCAAACTGAGCCTTTAACTGCTCCCACTCGGCGTCAGAGACAGCGGCGTTAGCGCCTGTACTCCCAAACAGCGCACTGACCACAGCAATAGAAATAGCTTTCTTCATGTTTCATTCCCCTAGGTTAATGTTCTCTATGTACATCTCACTGTGTACATAGTGCAGGAATATTAAATGGGGAACATGACAATTTTATTACAGCTGCTGAATCTCCTCCAGTTCTCTGTTGAAGTTCTGGGAGATATGCTGGTCGAACTGCAGGTTTTGTTCCCCATCCGTCGACACCATTTGTTATCAGCCAAAGCGGCCTGTTATATAGTTTTCAGTCAATTCGTGCCTGGGCATGGTGAAGACTTCCTTGGTATTCCCCACTTCTATCAATTTGCCAAGGTGGAAGTAGGCGGTACGCTGCGACACCCTTGCCGCCTGTTGCATGGAGTGCGTGACGATGGCAATGGTATACTTTTCTTTGAGCTCATCCATCAGTTCCTCAATGCGGGCCGTGGCTATTGGGTCCAGCGCTGAACAGGGCTCGTCCATCAGTATCACCTCGGGGCTGACCGCGATTGCCCGTGCAATGCAGAGCCGTTGCTGCTGCCCACCGGACAGGCCGGTACCCGGCTTATCCAGCTGATCCTTGACCTCATCAAACAGACTGGCCCGCCGCAGGCTCTTCTCCACAATTTCATCCATCTCCGCCTTGTTGTGGGCAAGACCATGGATACGCGGCCCATAGGCAACGTTCTCATAGATGGATTTTGGGAAAGGGTTGGGCTTCTGGAATACCATGCCGACCCGCGCACGCAACAACACCGTATCCTGGTCTCTGCCGTAGATATCCTCATTATCAAGTGTAATACCCCCCTCCACCCGACAGATTGGGATGATATCGTTCATGCGGTTCAGGGAGCGCAAAAAGGTGGATTTACCACAACCGGAGGGGCCGATCATCGCGATCACCTCATTTTTGCCAATATCCAGTGACACGTCCACAATGGCTTGTTTGTCCGCGTAGTAGACATTGACGTTGCGCGTCGACATTTTCGCGTTATCGACAAAAGGCGAACCAACGGTCTCGTAGCCCTTTACATCGGTGTGATCATGAATATTCAATTGCCGCTCCTGCGCAGACGCCTGTTCTTTAACAACGGGGGAGATGGCCTCACCGGCCGTTCCGGCAATTGCATTCATCTTTTCAGGTCCTTCCATGCTTGCAACCAGTTAAATTATTTCTGTTCGAAGCGCCTGCGAAGATAAATCGCCAACGCATTCATCAGTATCAGGAACCCCATCAATACCATAATAGCGGCTGAGGTTTTTTCAGTGAAGCCACGTTCCGGGCTGTCTGCCCAGAGGAAAATCTGTACCG
>QNFS01000052.1 GCA_003646415.1 Gammaproteobacteria bacterium | reverse complement strand
GTAGATAAAGCTGAAGGAGGTGTCGAAGCCAATGTCCTCGATCAGTTTCATGGTGGCGGCGAAATCCGCCTCAGTTTCACCGGGAAAGCCAATAATGAAGTCTGAAGAGATACTGATGTTTGGGCGAATTTTGCGCAGACGGCGAATTTTTGACTTGTATTCCAGTACGGTATGGCCGCGTTTCATGGCCGTCAGAATGCGGTCTGAGCCACTCTGTACCGGTAAGTGCAGGTGGTCTACCAGTTGCGGTATCTCGGCGTAGGCGTCGATCAGGGCGTCAGAAAATTCTATCGGGTGTGAGGTAGTGTAGCGAATGCGGTCTATACCGGGAATGCGGGCCACAAAATGCAGCAGTTCCGCAAAATCGATAATCTCCCCCTCATGGCTGGCGCCGCGATAGGCGTTCACATTCTGGCCCAGCAGGTTGACCTCGCGTACCCCGCCCGCCGCCAGGTGGGCTGTTTCGGCGATCACATCGTCCAGCGGCCGGGAGACTTCTTCACCGCGGGTATAGGGAACAACGCAGAAGGTACAGTACTTGCTGCAGCCTTCCATAATGGAGACGAAGGCGGTAGGCCCTCCTACTTTGGGTTCCGGCAGGTTGTCAAACTTCTCGATCTCCGGGAAGCTGATATCCACTACAATGGTGCCGCCGGGGCCGTGTTGCTCCATCATCTGGGGCAGGCGATGCAGGGTCTGGGGACCGAATACCAGATCCACATAGGGTGCGCGCCGGCCAATCTCGGCTCCTTCCTGGCTGGCCACGCAGCCGCCCACGCCAATTATAAGTTCGGGGTTGTTCTTTTTCAGATGCTTCCAGCGTCCCAGTTGGTGAAATACCTTTTCTTGAGCTTTTTCCCTTATAGAACAAGTATTTAACAGTAATACATCGGCTTCCTCCGGGTTGTCCGTAGGGGCCATGTCATGGCTGTCCTGCAACAGGTCGCGCATACGAGCCGAGTCGTATTCGTTCATCTGGCAGCCATGGGTCTTGATGTACAGTTTTTTACTCACAGGGCCTCTGGGGCGGTTGTTTCGCCGAATTTGTTCTATGCTAATAAAAAGGGCAGCGAATTATACAGAGGTAGGCGTGCCAAACCTAGTGCTGGTGCTAACAGTGCTGGTGCTTGAGGCTGGTATTCTTCGTTCATGGTGGTAATATTGCCGCCCCCTGAAATCAGGCGCGTGGTAACGGGCGCCTGTCAAGGCCCCAGCCAGCTAATATATGAGGAATCAATGGCAAACGAACCCGTCTACAAGGTGATTTTCCAGAACGGCAATCAGGTGTTCGAAGTCTTCGCCCGCCAAATCTACCAGAGCGATATGTGGGGTTTTATCGAGGTGGAGGAGTTTGTATTCGGAGAGCGCTCCAAGATTCTGGTGGATCCCAGCGAGGAAAAGCTGAAAAACGAATTCAACGGGGTCAAGCGCAGCTATATTCCCCTGCAGGCGATCATCCGTATAGATGAAGTGGATAAGGAGGGCAGCAGCAAAATTTCCGATACCGGGACTGCCGAGGGCAATGTTGCTAGCTTCCCTTTCGCCGGTATCCCTCCTGGCCAGAAGGGCGGCGAGGAGTAGATCCGCGACTGGCGCGCTTTGCCCGGTGCGCACCGCGCACATGAAATCAAGCAAAGCCCGATTTATGCCTCCTCCAGCCGCTGCCGGATCGAAGCCAGTTTCACGCATACCACAAACGCATCTGCCGTGGCCTGCACGTCCTGTTCTGAGGGGAACGTGGGAGACAGGCGAATATTGCTGTCCTGGGGGTCCTTCCCGTAGGGAAAAGTGGCCCCGGCGGGGGTCAGCTTTACCCCGATATCGTCAGCCAGTCGCACTACCTCCCTGGCCAGCCCCGGTAAGGTGTTGAAAGAAATGAAGTAGCCGCCGCGGGGTGCTAGCCAGCTACCCATGCCGGTTCTGCCAAGTTCTTGTTCCAGGGTGCGCAGGACACTTTCGAAGCGGGGCCGAATCAGTGCCGCGTGTTTTGCCATATGGGCGGCAAGCGTGTCGCGATCTTGCAGGAAGCGCACGTGGCGCAGTTGGTTGACCTTGTCCGGCCCGATCATCCGGAAGGCGAGATGGGCCTTCAGGGCCGCCAGGTTGTCCACACTGCTGCCGAGGAAGGCGACGCCGGAGCCGGCAAAAGTGACCTTGGAGGTGGAGCCAAACTGGAACACGTTGTCCAGCGTACCGTGTTGCAGGCAGTAGTCGCGAATGGAGGCCAGCGGCCGGGCATCATCGTACAGAGCGTGAACCGCATAGGCGTTATCCCACATGACGATGAAATGTTCTGTGGCGATCTGCCCCAGCCGTGCCACCCGTTCCACTGTTTCATCGCTGTACACGCAGCCGGTGGGGTTGGAGAAACGCGGGACGCACCATATGCCTTTTATCGAATCATCCTGCTGTACCAGGGCCTCTACCATGTCCATATCCGGCCCGCTGTCGAGCATGGCTACGGTGATCATCTCGATGCCCAGGTGCTCACAAATGGCAAAGTGCCGGTCATAGCCCGGGGAGGGACACAGGAACTTTACCGTGTCGCTGTTGCCCCAGGCGGACTCCGGCCTGCGCAGACCTTCGCTGAGGGCGAAGTCAATCGTGTTGTACATCAGGGTCAGGCTGGAGTTGCCTCCGATCAGGGTTTCCTCGGGAGGGAGCCCGAGTACGGCACCAAACAGTACCTTTGCTTCCGCCAGTCCGTCCAGACCTCCGTAGTTGCGTGTGTCAGTACCGTCCGCCGCCAGGTAGTTCCCGTCCAGCATGCCATCCAGTGCGTTGGACAGGGCAACCTGGTCCGCGCCGGGCTTACCCCGGGTGAGATCAAGCGAAAGATTCAGGCTGTGCAGCTTACTGTATTGCTCCTGCAGAAATTCCAATTGTGTTGCCAGTTCGTTGGTGGACAGCTGATCAATATGCATTGTGTCTTCCTCGTGTAGTCTAAACCTGTAGGATATAAATGGCTCCCAAGTGTCCAATCATACCGCCACAGGCCGTGCTGTAGTAAGGGCTGGGGCGCACTTAGGCTTGAAAACTGGTCGCCTGCCCTCATATAAAACTGACTGTAATGAATGGCGAAAAGGTTTGAATCGCGATGAGTGAGCATGAACAACCGGTAGACGCAGATGAAGTGGTGAGCCCTGAGGAAGGGTCGCATGCGCCAGCGGTGGCTGATGATGTTCTGCCGGATACCCTGTATCTCATGCCTGTGCCCAATCGCCCCTTTTTCCCGGGGCAGGTTCAGCCGGTGGGAATTAACCCCCGGGAGTGGCGCAGTACGCTGGACGCCCTGGGTCAAGCAGGTCACGGTCTGATCGGGTTGTCTTATGTGGATCAGATCGAGCCCGAGGGTGTGCAACCCAGGCAGTTTCCAGAAATCGGTTGCGTGGTGCGTCTGCACCGCCCACCGCAGGCGACGGATCAGGAGGGACAGTTCCTGGCGCAGGGTGTCAAGCGCTTCCGCATTGTGCGCTGGTTGAGCGACAAGCCGCCCTACCTGGTGCAGGTGGAATATCCCCGCAGCCAGGGAGACCGGGATTCGGATGAGATCAAGGCCTACGCCATGGCCCTGATCAAGGAAATCAAGGAGTTGCTGCCGCTCAATCCCCTGTACAGCGAAGAGCTGAAGCAATACCTGGCTAATTTCAGCCCCAACCAGCCCAGCCTGTTGGCGGACTTTTCCGCCGCCTTGACTACCGCCTCCGGAGAACAACTACAGGAAATACTGGATACCCTGCCGCTGCGTTCCCGTATGGAGAAAGTACTGACGTTGCTGCGCAAGGAGCGCGAGGTCGCTGAATTACAGGGCCAGATCACCAGCCAGGTCAACGAGAAGGTATCGGACCAGCAACGGGAGTTTTTCCTGCGTGAGCAGTTGAAAATAATCCAGAAGGAACTGGGCATCTCCAAGGATGATAGAACCTCCGATGAGGAGATGTTCGAGGAGCGGATCAAGGAGCTCAAGCTGCCGGAGGCCGCCGCCAAGCGCATAAAGGAGGAAATGCACAAGCTCTCCGTGCTGGAAACGGGCTCCCCGGAATACGGCGTAACCCGCAACTACCTCGACTGGGCCACCTCGGTGCCCTGGGGTGTGTTGTCTGAGGACAACCTGGAGCTCAAACATGCGCGTACAGTTTTGGATGAGCACCACGAGGGTCTGGAGGATGTAAAAGACCGCATTCTGGAGTTCCTGGCGGTGGGCTCTTTCAAGGGAGAGATCGCCGGTTCCATCCTGTTGCTGGTGGGTCCTCCCGGGGTGGGCAAGACCAGCATCGGCCGCTCAGTAGCGGATGCCCTGGGCCGCAAGTTTTATCGTTTCAGCCTGGGCGGCATGCGCGACGAGGCCGAGATCAAGGGGCACAGGCGCACCTATATCGGCGCTATGCCCGGCAAGTTCGTGCAGGCCCTGAAGGAAGTGCAGGTTGCCAACCCGGTGATTATGCTGGATGAAATAGACAAGATCGGCGCCTCCTACCACGGCGATCCGGCTTCCGCCCTGCTGGAGGTACTGGACCCGGAGCAGAACAGTGAGTTCCTTGACCACTACCTGGACCTGCGCGTGGACCTGTCCAGGGTCCTGTTCATTTGCACCGCCAACCAACTGGATACCATACCTGGGCCGCTGCTGGATAGAATGGAAACCTTGCGCCTGTCGGGCTATGTGGCACAGGAGAAATTGTCCATTGCCAGGAAACACCTGTGGCCCAAACAACTGCAACGCCATGGACTCAGTGACGAGCAGCTAAAAATAAATGACGCTGGCCTCAAGTATGTCATCGACTCCTATTGCCGGGAGGCGGGGGTGCGCACCCTGGAGAAACAACTGGCCCGTATCATGCGTAAATCCATTGTGCGTATCCTGGAGGACGGTCAGGACAAGGTGCGCGTGGGTAAAAAGGATATCGACGATCTGTTGGGCATGCCGCCATTCCAGCCCGATAAACCCCTGCGCGGTGTGGGTGTGGCCACCGGCCTGGCCTGGACTACGATGGGAGGAGCCACCCTTCCCATAGAGTCATCCCAGGTTCACACTCTCAATCGCGGTTTCAAAATGACGGGTCGCCTGGGGGATGTGATGAAGGAATCGGCGGAGATCGCCTACAGTTATGTAATCGCCCACCTCAAGGATTACGGATGCGACCTGGACTTCTTCGATATGAGTATGGTGCACCTGCATGTGCCGGAGGGCGCCACGCCCAAAGACGGCCCCAGCGCCGGTATCACCATGGCCACGGCCCTGGTTTCACTGGCGCGTAAGGAACGTATCAAACGCCCATTGGCGATGACCGGTGAACTAACGCTTACCGGACAGGTGCTGCCGGTGGGCGGCGTCCGCGAAAAAGTGATCGCCGCCCGGCGCAGCAAGATCATGGAGTTGATTCTGCCACATGCCAACCGACGTGACTTTGAGGAGTTGCCGGATTATTTGTGCGAGGGGATCAACGTACACTTTGCCCGCAATTATCGGGAGGTGTTTGAGTTTGTATTCCATGAGCATCGGCTGGAGAAATCTTTGCATTAGGATGGGTGATCCTCTGGGCCGTCAAACTGACGGGAATTAAACCTGATCGTCGCTAATAGCTGTCCAGTGACCTGGAATACGCGCAGTGACAATAGCCCGCCGCGGCGCCGGATAACCTTCGATGGATTTATGGCTGTCCCGGGGGTCCAGGAAGTTAGCCAGCGAATGGAATTTCATCCACTCGGTGGAGCGCTGCTCCCCGGTGCTGGTTACTGTGACAT
Organism: Gammaproteobacteria bacterium; assembly: GCA_003646415.1. Classification (GTDB taxonomy): domain Bacteria; phylum Pseudomonadota; class Gammaproteobacteria; order Pseudomonadales; family Halieaceae; genus JBALVO01. The sequence goes on along the minus strand of QNFS01000052.1, from coordinate 7,929 downwards.
CCAGCAACTGCGCATCGACAAACCCCAGCTTGCGCAACCAGCTGAGTAACGTGTCTGTACTGGGCAGGAACCACACATTACCCATGCGCGCGTAGCGGCCTTCCGGCATCAGGGTATCGCCCAGTGTACCTTCGATAACCAGGGTTTCCAGTACCAGCTGCCCGCCCGGCCGCAGGCAGTCTTTCAATTCCTGCAGGTGATCCATGGGTGAGCGCCGGTGATAGAGCACACCCATAGAGAACACGGTGTCAAAGCACTGTAGTTTGGGTGGCACATGTTCTATACCCAGGGGCAGTACCCAGATGTTGTCGCGTTGCAGGTATTTCTGCAGTGCCCAGAACTGCACCACGAACAAGGGTGTTGGATCGATACCGATGACTTGTGCGGCGCCATCCCCCAGCATGCGCCAGCAGTGGTAGCCGCTGCCACAGCCCACATCGAGTACTGTGCGACCCTCCAGGGAATCTATCTTGTGTTGCAGCCGGTCCCACTTCCAGTCAGAGCGCCATTCGGTGTCTATGTGTACGCCGAACAGGTCAAACGGGCCCTTGCGCCAGGGGTGCAGGCACTGCAGTGATTCGCGCAGTTGGCGGGTGGTGGATTCATCGGGTGGGATGTTGCTGCCAGCGCTGACTCGGGCCGTGTTGAGCTGGATCTGGTCGGCCTGTAGTACGGGTAATGCCTCCAGTGCCTGGAGCCAGCGGGCCAGGTCACCGTAGCGTTTGCTGGACAGGCCCCGGGCAATTTGCTGCTCCAGTATCTGCGCCCAGCGGTCCAGTTCGCTGCCGTGCCAGCGCTTTATCAGAGGGTGGTAGTCAATCATTTAAGGGCAATGAGAGAGGCAAAATTGAAGCACTGGAACCAGACGTCACAGCTGCTGAAGCCGGCCCGGCCAATGCGCTGTTTGTGTTGGCTGAGGGTTTCGGGCAGCAATACGTTTTCCAGGGCGCTGCGTTTGCGGGATATTTCCAGGTCGCTGTAGCCGTTGCTGCGCTTGAACTGGTGATGCAGGTCGATATTCAGCGCATCCAGGTGTGGGTCCTCGAAGGTCACCTTTTCGGACAGCACCATGATGCCGCCGGGGCGCAAGCCCTGGCATATTCGGCAGATCACGCTGTCGCGCAGCTCCCTGGGAATGAATTGCAGGGTAAAATTGAGCACCACTACCGAGGCGTCCTCGATGCTTACATCCTGCAGGTCGGCGCAGGTCAAAGATACGGGCGTGTCGTGCGTGTCGGTGTCAATGATGTTCTGGCAGCGCTCCAGCATGGAGGCGGAGTTATCCACCGCGACGATCCGGCAGTCTTGTTGGCTGATATTCTGGCGCATGGCCAGGGTGGAGGCACCCAGAGAGCAGCCAAGATCGTACAAATTGCTACCGGCCGTGGCGTATCTGCCTGCCAGCAGGCCGGTCATGGATACGATGGTGGAATAACCGGGCACAGAGCGTTTGATCATGTCCGGAAAGACCCGGGCTACGCTGTCATCAAAGGTGAACAGGCCGGTGTCGGACAGTGGATCGGCGTAGATGGCGTCTCGAGGGGGGGTCACAAGGGGTTACCGGGCCTGTGGTATATCAAGGTTTATGGGGATCCCTCTCAAGGCATGGTACCCGCCGCGCACTATTTATCTGGACGGAGATGATGCTTTCTTCGATTTGCCCCTGCCGGTGGGTCGGTAGGGCAGGAGCATCGCAGCGCGATTAGTTGGCGCTGCGAATCAACTGTGAGTCTTCAGCGGTCAATTGCAGGCCAGCGCGGGCATGCTGTTTGAAATGCGCAAAGTGGGTGGGGCATTCGACACCTGAGCTCGCGCCGCTTCGCTGGGCAAACTTGATGCTGCGGAGAAACTCCACCAGGCTTACTTTATCTTCATCTAATCTTTTCATAGTCCACCCCACCGGGGATTGATCACTTCCAAAGACCAGTATAGACCCCTCACCCCGCAGCTGTGACGTAAAAAGTACCTTGCAATTCTGTGAACTATGACAATTAGCGCGGCTTTAGCTGCTGTTCCAGGGCGTCCATAAGGGGAGCGAGCTCGGGCTTGTTGGCCCGCATCTCATCGATCTCCAATCCGTCTAACTCGTGGGGGAATACCAGCCAGTCGCTGGTTTGATGTACGAAATAGTCGGGAGTGTGCCGGGTCTGGTTATTGGTGGGCTTGAACCAGGGTGTGGCAATGCGAATTTCGGGTGTGCTTGCCCCACATGCCTGTTGCAGATCCAGAATGATTTGTTGCAGCGACAGGCCCGTATCGTGCACGTCATCGACCAGGAGTAGGGCGTCGCTATGGCTCACTCGTTCGGTGAGGTAGTTCATCCCGTCTACCTGCACCCGTTGTTGCCGTTGGGCGATACCAGTGTAGGATTGGGTGCGAATAGCCGTGTGGTCTGATTCCACCCCGAGAATATCGAGTAACTCATGTACGGCAATGCCCACGGGGGTGCCCCCGCGCCAAACGCCGACAATATAGGTGGGCCGGTAACCGCTCTCGAACACCTGCCAGGCAAGGGTGAAAGAGTCCTCTAGTAACTCCTGGGGAGTGATGTAGTGCTTGTTCACACGGCTGTTGCGCCCGGGGTGGCCAATAATCGCGTCAGGTTAACACACCCCGGCAGGCGCTGGTCGCGCTTGTGTCCGCTCAGTTATAATCGCCTCCCGTTCACGGAGCCTCGCGATGAAGGAGCAAACACATGTTGGATAAACTGGAACAACTGCCGGCTGACCCCATTCTTGGTCTGGCCGCTGTATGCCGGGCGGACCCCAACCCGCAAAAGGTTGATCTCACCGTGGGTATTTACATGGATGAACAGGGTGTGTGCCCGGTATTCGATGCGGTGCAACATGCACAGCGCGCTCTGGTTGCCGAGGAAACCAGCAAGGCCTATATGCCTCCCGCGGGAGACGAGGCCTTCAATCAGGGTATACAGCGCCTGGTCCTTGGGAGCGACAGCCCGGCACTGCGCGATGGCCGGGTAAGCAGTGTACAGACCCCGGGGGGTTGCGGCGCCCTGCGTATCGGCGCGGAGATTATCAACGCGGCGACAACCGGTGCGCGAGTGTGGGTTAGCGACCCCACCTGGCCGGTACACATCCCACTGTTGGGCAGTGTCGGGCTCAAATTCGAGACGTATCGTTACTATGAACCCGCCGGCCACGGCGTCGATTTTGATGGCATGGTGGCGGACCTGAAAGCGGCGGCAGCGGGTGACGTCGTGCTGCTGCACGGCTGTTGCCACAACCCCTGTGGTGCGGATCTGTCCCTGCAACAGTGGGGTGTGATCGCCGATATGGCGGAGCGGCAGGGTTTTACGCCGTTTATCGATATTGCCTACCAGGGGCTGGGGGATGGCCTGGATCAGGACGCGGCGGGCCTGCGTTTGCTGGTGTCGCGCCTGCCCGAGGTCATTATCGCCGCATCATGCTCCAAGAATATGGGTTTGTACCGGGAGCGTGCCGGGGCTGCCATCTTTGTCTGTCGCGACGGGGAAAATGCTCGGGCGTTAGTCAGTCAGGGACTGGTAGCGGCGCGGCGGGTTTATTCCATGCCGCCGGCACACGGTGCACTGCTGGCCGGGCGTATCCTGTCAGATGAGGTGTTGGGTGAGCTGTGGCGCATTGAACTGGTGGCCATGTGCGAGCGCATTAACGGCCTGCGCAACGCGCTGGTGCAGAAGCTGAATACTGTCGGTGATCGTGATTTCAGTTTTATCCAGCGGGAAAAAGGTATGTTTTCCTTCCTGGGGCTCAGCGCGGAGCAGACGCGGCGCCTGCGGGAGGAGTACAGTGTTTACATGCTGGATTCATCGCGCATCAATGTGGCGGGCGTCAATGCGAGCAATATTGATTACCTGGCAGAAGCGGTAGCCGGGGTGCTGTAGGCAGCTGCTTCCGGGAGCTTTTTGCCTTGCAAAGGCATGCATTTCCTAACTGAGCAAGGCAAAAAACTCCCGGAAGCAGCGGGACGTATATCCGCTGTCCCTAAAGCTCCCCTTCCAGCGCCGCCCAGCGTTCAAAGATAGTTTCAAGCCCCGCCTGCACGCTGGTGAGTTCGCCCAGGGTTTTCTCTACTTGAGCATGCTCCCCCTGGTAGAAATCCGGCTGGGAAACCTTTTTTTCAAGTTCCTGCTGGCGCTGCTCCAGTTTCTCAATTTGCCCCGGCAGACTGTCCAACTCACGCTGGTCCTTGTAGGACAGTTTGCGCTTTTTTGCGGGGGCGGTTGCCACCGCCGCTTCTTCCGGTTCGGCGTTGGGCGCCGCCGCTGCGAGTTTGCCCACACTGTCCGCCAATCGTCCACCCCGGGCCACCCAGTCGCTGTAACTGCCGGCCTGTTCGCTGACCACACCGTCGCCCTCCAGCACCAGCAGGCTGGTTACCACATTGTCCATAAAGTCCCTATCGTGGCTTACCAGCAGTACGGTGCCGTCGAAAGTCAGCAGGATTTCTTCCAGCAGCTCCAGGGTTTCGATATCCAGGTCGTTGGTGGGTTCGTCCAGCACCAGCAGGTTGGCCGGCTTGCTGAACAGCCTGGCCAGTATGGCCCGGTTTTGCTCCCCGCCGGACAGTGCTTTTACCGGTGTTCTTACCCGCTGTGGGCTGAACAGGAAATCACCCAGGTAGGAAATGGCGTGGCGACGCTTGCCGTTGATCTCGATAAAATCCTGGCCGCCGCAAATGTTGTCTATCAGGTTCTTCTCCGGGTCCAGTTGCTCCCTGAGTTGGTCGGAGTAGGCCACTTCCAGTTTGCTGCCGAAGGTGACCTTACCGGCGTCGGGTTGTAGCTGGCCGAGCAGGATTTTAACCAGGGTGGACTTACCCGCGCCATTGGGGCCGACAATGCCAATCCGGTCGCCACGCTGGATGATGGTGGAGAAGTTTCGCAGGATACATTGCTCGCCGAAACTCTTGCTCACGTCTACCAACTCGGCGACTATTTTGCCCGATTGGCCCGCCCCCTCAACGGCGAAACTCGCGGTGCCGGTGCGCTCACGACGATTCTGGCGCTCATCGCGCATGGCTTTCAGGGCGCGTACACGCCCCTCGTTACGGGTGCGGCGGGCCTTGATGCCCTGGCGAATCCACACTTCTTCCTGGGCCAGTTTCTTGTCGAATAGATCATTGGCCCGCTCCTCGGCCTGCAGTTCCTGCTCCCGGTGGCGCAAAAAGCCCTGATAGTGACCCTGCCACTGGGCCAGGTGGCCCCGGTCCAGCTCAGCGATACTGCTGGCCACGTTCTGCAGGAAGCGCCGGTCGTGGGTAATAAGAATGATCGCCCCCGGAAAATTGGCCAACTGCTCCTCCAGCCACCGTATGGCGGGGATGTCCAGGTGGTTGGTAGGCTCGTCCAGTAGCAGTATGTCGGGTTGGCTGACCAGTGCCTGGGCCAGGGCGACGCGGCGGCGCCAGCCCCCGGATAGCTCTCCCATGGATGTCTCGGCCGGTAGCTGCAGCTGGCTGATGGTGGTTTCCACCCGTTGCTGCAGCCGCCAGCCGTCCGCCGCCTCCAGCTGCTGTTGTACCCAGGCCAGATGCTCCATGTCGGCGGGAGGGTCGGCTTGCAGCAGCTGGTGGTATTCGCTCAACAGGCGGCCCGCATCGGCCAGCCCGGCGGCAACCGCATCGTAGACCAGGATATCGTCCGCCTCGGGCAGGGTTTGCAGCAGGCGCGCAATGTGTACCCCGGGTCGCACCCAGCGCTCTCCGGAATCCGGCGACAACTCGCCCGCCAGGAGCTTGAGTAAGGTGGTTTTTCCCACGCCATTGCGCCCCAGCAGACCCAGCTTTTCCCCACGGGTGATGCTCAGGTTGACGTCGTCCAGCAGGATCTGGGTGCCGTATTGCAGGTGAACTGAGTTGAGTCGTAACAGGGGCATGAGCTATACGGACAGTGGGTGGGGTGGACGCGCATTCTACGCTAGTGTGCCGCGGCGGACAAAGGGCGAGGTGCTGGTCACTTTAGTGCAACAAGGTTAAAGTGTGAGCAGAATATGGTTGCGCCTGCCCCGCTGTCGGGGTGGTTGAATGTCGAGGAACAAACAATGTTGAGAGTGCTGGTCCTACTGGTGCTTTTGGTCGCCAATACTACCTGGGGTCAGGCCGCGGATTCCACCGTGACCGGGGTGGAGTTGGGCGCCGCCGTCAAAAATATTTCAGAAGGCTTGCCCGTGGATGACCCACAGCGGGAATCCCTGCTTAAGAGCTACAGTGATACCCGCGCGGCCCTGTTGCGGATCAAGCAGCATGAGCAGGCTCGCGATAACTTTGTTCAGGCGCGTGCTAATGCCGCGGTGCAAACCCAGTCAATACAGGAGGAACTGTCCGGGTCCCGGGCTGCGCCGGAGCAGGACGACAAAGCCGTGGCGTCAGCTTCTTTGCAAGAGTTGGAGCAGATGATCCAGGTCGACAAGGCGGAGCTGGATGCCAGGGGAGGGCAGCTGGCGGATATACGGGCCGATATAGATGCCATGCCCGGCCGCCCCGCTGAGATTCGCCAGCGTGTAACCGAACTGGTAGGGCTGTCGACCGAGCTGGAGTCACAACTGGGCTTGATGAACAAGAAATTAGAAGCTGGTAGTGAGGACGAGGCTCGCGCCTGGTTGGTACAGGCGCAACTGGCCAGTGCCGCTATGGAAAAGACCGCACTGGATGAAGAATTGCTGAGCCAACCCATGCGACTGGATTTGCTCAAGGCGCAACTTGATCAAACCCGCTACGACACGGATGTACTGAAAAAGCGTATACAAACAGAGGAGAAGCGCGCCGGTGAATTGCGCCAGGGTAAAGCTGTCCAGGCACGCGCTAAAGCAGAACGGGTACTGGCTCAAACTGAGGGCAAGCATGAGTTGGTGCAGCAGTTGGCGGATAGAAACGCTGAGCTCACCGCATCTTTTGTCAAGCTCGGTGACGCCATCAAGGATATCCATGAGCGTGAAAGCTTCGCCAGAAACCGTGCGGATCAGCTCGAGACCGATCTGAAATCAATTGAGCGCAAGCTGCATATAGTGGGAATGACTGCGGTTGTGGGTGAAATCCTGCGCGAACAGCAGGCCCAGTTGCCAGGGCACCGAGAGTCCCAAAAGGCAATATCCGCTATTGCCGATGACATAACGACATCCAGCATGCGGCAGGTCGAGCTGGAAGATGAGCGGCGCCAGTTGCGCAATGAGAGCAAATATATCGCTCAGCTGGTGCAGGGGCTGGATGCGCCGACCGTGGCCCTGATCAGCGACGACCTCGCTGAATTGCTAGACAATCGTCGCGAGTCGATGCGCCAGGCGGTGGACCTAGAAAATACCTATGCCATGGCCCTGGGCGATCTGGACTTTACATTGCGCCGCTACACGGCAGTGGTCGATCAATATCGCGGCTTTATTTCAGAACGCCTGCTGTGGATTCCGTCCCGTGGGACGTTATCCGTGTTCCGTGGGGGTGGACTTGTAGTCCAGGTGGCGGAGGTGTTCGCTCCGGGTCGGTGGCTTCGTGTAGTGCAGAGCTTACCGGGGGAAATAGCGGGACGGCCCCTGACCTCTGTGGCGATACTTTTGGTACTGATCCTGATTTATTTTAGCCCTCTTTTGTACCGGCGGCTGGTCTCTACCGGGCGACAGGTCGGCTATGTGCGCAGCGATCATATTTCCAGCACGATACGCGCTCTGGGTCTGTCACTGCTGTTGTCACTGAAATGGCCCATGGCGTTGTCCACCGTCGCCTGGCTGTTTGAGATGCAGGACAAAGAATCGGAATTGGCCATGGCCTTGTATATGGCGTCGGTGCGCACGGCGATTTATTTTTGGGGGCTTGAACTCCTGCGCATGACCCTTCTCCCCAAAGGCCTTGTTGATGCGCACTTCCGTTGGCCGGCAAAACGTACGGCCACACTCTGTCGCCGCATCGCCAGATTGGAGCAAACGTTTCTACCCTCAGTAT
>QNFS01000051.1 GCA_003646415.1 Gammaproteobacteria bacterium | reverse complement strand
TCCTACTCGGTAATCAATTCGGCCGGTAATATCAAAGCGGTGTTGAATGCGCTGTCCGAGCAATCGTTGATCAATGTGATCTCAACACCGTCGGTCATGGTGTTGGATAATCACACCGCCTATATACATGTGGGTGACCAGGTGCCAACCTTCGACCAGCAGACCGAGTCCGATGCCGGCAGGATTACCCAGTCCGTCGTCTATAAGGATACCGGTGTGAAGCTCACCGTGACACCATCGGTGAATGCCGGTGGACTGGTCACCATGGATGTCGAGCAATCCGTGACCGATATTGGTCCGATTGATACGGCGACCGGCCAGCGCGCCTTCAACGAGCGCAATATCATGAGCCGCGTGGCGGTTCGCTCCAACGAGTCTGTCGTTCTGGGGGGTTTGATACGGGAAAATGCCACCAACACTGAATCCGGCATACCGTTCCTGCATCAGTTGCCGATACTTGGCCCTCTGTTTGGCAGTACCGCCAAGGACGACCGGCGCACAGAGTTGTTGATAATAATCACGCCCAGGGCGCTCTACAGCGAAAATGAGCTGCGCCAGGTGAGCGATGAAATGCGCTCCCAGATTCGTCATATGGAATTGATCGAGCTGCCGGAGGAGTAATTCTCCAACTGGAATGATGTCGGTAACTTCGGTACTTTGTCGCATCGGGTTTGGGCACCGCGAGCGCCGCAGGGCAAGCAGATGCCCTGTTTGCGGTGGGGGACCCGGAGTCTGCCAGCTTAAATTACACAATAAAGTTTTGTATTTTCAAGATATGGGCATGAACTGATCAAAATGTAGCAGGAATGCAGCGGGTACGCTGCCTCACTGCTGGGCCAGGGCGCTCCTGCAGGTCTTGCAAGGTACGCGGGGTCCGGTATAATCCCCATCGATTTATGAAAATTGGTAATAAAGACAATATGTTACGTACTATGATGCGGTCGGCCGGGCGCTTCCCGGGAGCGCTGCTAATCGTTATGCTGATGGCAATCGGCAGCGGCTGTTCAGCCCCCGATGAACTGTCTCCAGAGCAGACTGCGGCCCTGGAGCAGCGGGTGCGGGAGCGCTGGCAAACGATCATCGACAGGGACTTTGGGGCAACCTGGGAGTTTGAGACACCTACTTACCGAAGTGTCTTTCCTAAGCGATTGTATCGCTATAAATTCTCCTATGGAGTGGAGTGGGAGTTGACAGGGATTGATGTTCTTCATTATGATGCGCGGGCAGCTGTGGCAAGTGTGGGGGTGCGGGTCATGACCAAGCCTACCAAACCTACCTCTGCCGCATCGAAAGCAATTGGCGCACTGCCTGTAACTGTACGCGAGAAATGGATGCTCATTGATGGCGAGTGGTGGCATAGTGCCAATAATTAGGTGTTGTAGCGGGTTGACAGCTGGTTGCAGCTAGCAATAATAGCGCTAGCAATCTTTACCATTATGGTTGTAACGTAAAAAAAAGACTTTAGGAGTCTCCTTATGAAAACTGTTTTTAAACCTTTAGGCCTGGCTGCAGCAGTTGCTGCGGTGACCGCCGGATACGCCGGGGCTGTATCGGCTCAGGAAGTATCATCACGCGGCCTGGGTGACCTGGCTATCATTCCTTTTTACACGGTAAATTCTGGTTTCACCACTGGTGTGCATATCGTCAACACCAGTGCGCAAACGCAGGTAGTTAAACTGCGCGCTCGTCGCGGTGTGGATTCCCAGGATTCCCTGGATTTCAACATTGTTCTGTCGCCCTACGATGAGTTCGTTGGTCGTCTGGAGAAGGCCGGTGATGAAGTGACCCCACAGGGTGGCAGCGGCAAAATCTCTTTTATCGTCAATGACACTACCTGTGCCGCCCCGGCGGGCACGCCCACTGGTACCGGTTCTGTTGAGTGGGTTATGCCGGATTCCGGATCTGAGGACACGCTGATTAACTTCCGCACAGGTGCGGACGAAGGTTATATCGAAGTGATCGCTATGGGCCAGCCTGATAGCGAAGCTGCAGCTATTGCTGTGGCTGCCAAGCATGTTGCTGGTGTGCCCAGGGATTGTGTCGCTGTACGTTCCAACTTCTTCCGTAATGGTGTCCCTGCTGATACTGTCAGCAAAGGTGTGACATCTCCAGCCACTTCCAACCAGATCTGTACGCCTGGTCCAGCTAATCCACTCTGTAACGCTACTGGCATTATTGTAAACAACTATGTCGACGCACAGAACGACGCACTTAAAGTGTCCTGGTTTGTACGCGACGGCAACGCCGGCTTGGAATTCGGTAACGATGCTGTTCACATCGAAGGCTTTGCGGCCGATCCGATGATGACTAACCAGCAGCAGATCTTGGCGGGCGAGTCTGACCCCCTGGGTTTCCTGTTCCCCGACCTGGACGGTGGTTCTCCACTCATCGGTGTCCGTGGCTTGTATGACACGGTAGTACGTCCTTTGCTGGGTGCTGCCTCTGTTATGAACGAGTGGTCATCTCGTGATTCTGGCGACTTCGCGGTTACTACAGACTGGGTGGTTACCATGCCTGGTCAGTACCTGATGGTTGATCCGCTACAGTACATTGTCAGACTGCTGAAGGATGATCCAATTTTCTGTCCGCCAGTGGCTCTCACAGAGGGCCCCAACGCTCCAATTTCTGCTTGTGACTTCCGCGACATCCCGGTTGGCCTGGGCATCACTTACTACGATCGTGAAGAAGGTGTGTTCACACCCGAGGAAGGCGGGCTGATCTTTTCTCCGTCTTACAACGTTACGCCGGACGGCATTGTGCTGCCCTTCGAGGTTAACGTGGTTGAGTGGTCTGTGGATGCTCCTCGTCCCGTTCTGGACAGCGACTATGGTGTAGAGTTCGCACCTGTGTTTACCGGAGGTGTGTTAGAGGACCGCGGTTGGGCTCGTTTGAACGTCGTACCGAGTTCAATCAAGACCCAGAGCATTTGGGACTACACTATAGACAGTGATCCCAGCTCTCCGGGACCAGAAGGCGGCCCCGTGCCTGTGACCACCACAGCTGTGCCTATCGTAGGCTTCGCGGTTTGGGAGCGTGCATTCGCAGCCAACCCGGGCTCTAACTACGGTCGTGCGATTGAGCACAGCTACGGTAGTGGTGCTGGTGTTTCTAGTTAAACACCACCTGCACCCTGGTTTTAGTTTGTCTGAAAACAGGGTTTAGCTAGACTAGAAACCGACGCCTCTGGCGTCGGTTTTTTTTGCATATGAAAAAGAGGTTTTTGTTAATGAATGCTTTGTTGCGACTTTTTGGGTCTACTATTTTTCTAGTGTGCCTTACTACGACAGCATATGGCGACGTTGTAATCGAAGATGCGGGAATCGCAATGTCCCGTGAGGAATTGGCGTATATCGTATCGACGTGGCCTGGCCAGGTGCAGCGGGCCGCTGCGAATGACCTGGGTGACCGGATCGAACTGTTGAACCAGGCTATGGCACTTAAAAAAATCGCAGAGGAAGTCCGGGCGATGACACCTGAACAAGACGGCGATGAATACTGGCTGCTGGAAATAGCCACCAGGAAAATGTACCAACGTTATATGGTCGATCGTTTCCTGAAAACTATTGAAGTACCGGATATGTCGGCACTAGCGCAGGAGCGCTATGAAACCGAAAAAGACAAGTATGCCGCCGTGCCGCCGCGGCGTTTGTCATCCCATATCCTGTTGTTGTGTCCGGCTGGGTCAGCGGAGTGTGATCGAAATGAGAAGCGCGCACAGGCCGATAAGATTCTGGCCGAGTTGCAGACGGGTGCCGATTTTGAGGCCCTGGTGCTGGCTCACTCGCAAGATCCCGGCTCCCGGCAGAAAAAGGGCTTTTTTGATAAGTGGCTGGAACCTGATGAGCCCACTGTGGACCGGGCATACCGTAAGGCGGTATTCGCTATCGAAAACGAGGGTGATTACTCAGGAGTGGTAATTAGCGCATACGGTTTTCATATTATCCGCCTGGATGAAGCACAGGAGGCATACTACAAGCCCTATTCCGAGGTGAGAGCACAGATTATCGCTGACCTGGTGACAGAGTATAAGAACCTGTCGGTCAAGATATATGATGAGGGTTTCCGCTTCACCGACGATTTGTATATTGATGGTGAAACTATGGAGGAAATCTTCAGCCAGTACAAAACCGGCGACTAAATTTTTCAACCGGTCCGCGAGGCCACCCCATGCGGTATCATCCCATGTCGGCTATCGCCTGACCCAGGCCAGCCGCTTTTCTGCTCAGGAGTAGCACCCCCCCCCATGCGCAATGTCATCATTCTCGGCATGCACCGCTCGGGCACATCGATGGTGGCCGGAGCACTCGCTTCTGCGGGTGTCTATGCGGGTGAAACCGATGAACTGCTGGCCGACCAGGAAGACAATCCGCACGGTTTCTGGGAGCGCAGGGACCTGGTGGCCTGCAATGACCAGATACTGTCTTCTTCTGCTGGTAGCTGGTACCAGCCCCCGGCGCAGCTTGAGGCGGGTGGGCTTGAAGAAGCAGAAATCCAGTCCGTTCTGGCGCAGTTGCCATCCGAGCGCAGCTGGTTGCTCAAAGACCCGCGCCTGACGATAACCTGGCCACTATGGGAAAAGGCGCTGGCCGATGCGGTGATAGTGTATGTATACCGCAACCCCTTCGCTGTCGCGGCTTCCCTGCAGCGCCGCAATGATTTCCCCCTCTCCTTCGGTTTCGCATTGTGGGAATACTATAACCAGTCCGCTATTACCGCGCTGCAGGGCCGCGATGTGGTCTGTCTATCCTATGGGGCGATTGCAGCAGACCCTATGGGAGTTATGGCCGACGTATTGCGTCAACTTGGCGAACTGGGTGTGGTGTGCGAGCGACAGCTGGCCCCCGGCGTTTTCGATGCGTCCCTGGGTAAGTCGCGAGCCGCCGACCGGGATCTTGCAGAGGAGCTGCTCAGCCCTTCCCAGCGTGACCTAGCCTTTTATTGTGAAGCATTGTGTAGTGGTAAGCCACTGCCAACCTGGCCTGAAACGGATCCAGGATTATGGCCTTTCATACAGGATGTGGCCTCTGCGCTGGCACCGCTGGCCACTGCGCGGGAGGACTCGCGGCTTTGTAAGGAACGTACCGTAGAGCGCGACGAAAGTCTGCGCAGCCTGCGACAGTTGGAATCGGAGCACGATGCACTGGCCGCGGCGCACCATGATGAAGTGTCATCCCATGAGCAACTGCAGAAACAGCATAATGTGGTGACGCAAAAGCTCGAGTCGTTGTTTGTCGAGTTGAGCCAGACTTACGCTAATCTGCTGAATTTTGAGCTGTCATTCCTGGCGGGGATTTGGCGCTTTACTGCGCGCTGCTACAAACTGTTGACGCGCCGCCGTGGTGTGCATACCAGCTACGATGACGTTTTGACCGATGCCCTGGCGCATTTCGAAAGGCACGGGCTGCCGCTGCCGCAAAAAGTAAAACAGCCACGCGAGAAGCCGCCGGGAAAGGCCGCGTTACTGGGCAGCGTGTTGAGCTATGTGGTGCGCAACCCGGCCGGCTCCATGCGCAGCTTCAGCCTGCCCAGGTTAAAGCGAGCAGCGGCGGTATTTATGCAATCATCACCGGAAAACCTGGGGGTGTGGATAGACAGCCGTTTTCCCGACCAGCAAGATGACGGCTACTCCGGCTTTGAGGACAGCCTGGATGAGAGTCTCGACGAATTACGGCTGGTTTTCCCCAGCGTCGAGTCGCCACAGGTTTCCATTGTGGTGCCAGTTTATAATGAGTACCGCGTGACCATGCGCTGCCTCCAGTCGATACTGGAAAATAGCGAAGGCGCATCCTACGAAATTATTATCGCCGATGATTGCTCCGACGACCTGACCGTGAGCATGGCGGACAGAGTCGCCAATATCTCGATTGTTCGCACCGAGACCAATAGCCGCTTCCTGGCCAATTGCAATGGGGCGGCCGCCACCGCCCGTGGCGATTATATTTTGTTTCTCAATAACGACACCGCGGTCTGCTCCAACTGGCTGGAGCCATTGCTGGATACGATGCTGCACGATGACACGGTGGGCATTGTCGGCTCCAAGTTGCTGTTCCCTGATGGCCGGTTGCAGGAAGCGGGCGGGATTATGTGGCGCGATGCCTCGGCCTGGAATTTCGGCCGCATGGATGACCCTGGGAAGCCAGAGTACAACTACCGCAAAGAGGTGGATTATATCTCCGGCGCGGCCCTGATGATTCGCGCCGGACTGTGGCGGCAGCTGGGTGGATTTGATCAGCGCTATCGCCCGGCGTACTACGAGGATGCGGACCTGGCTTTCGAGGTGCGCAAAGCGGGTTACAAAGTGGTATACCAGCCTCTCTCCCACGTCTTCCACTTTGAGGGTGTCAGCCATGGCACTGACCTGGGCAGCGGCATCAAGAAGTACCAGCTGCAAAACCAGGAGAAGTTCCGGGACAAATGGCAGCCTGAGCTGGATGACTTTCATTTTCCCAATGCCGAAAATGTGTTCCAGGCCAGGGACAGGTCGCGGCATCAGCGCTGCGTGTTATACATAGACCACTACGTGCCCCATTACGACAAGGACGCGGGCTCGCGTTCCACCTTCATGTACGTCAAGCTGATGCTGGAGATGGGCTACCGGGTGTTGTTCCTCGGTGCGAACTTCTTCCCGCATAAACCCTATACCCAAACCCTGCAACAGTTGGGTGTGGAGGTGCTGGTGGGTGAGTACATGGCCCGCAACCAGGATCGGTGGTTGCGGGATAACGCCCGGTACATCGATAGAATTTATTTACACCGGCCGCATGTGGCCGAACAGTTTCTCGCCAGCCTGCACAAGATGAAGCCAAGGCCTGAAATAGTTTTTTTTGGCCACGACCTGCATTACCTGCGTATCACCCGGGAGTATGAACTTGTTGGCGATGAACAATTGTACAAGAGCGCTGAGAAATGGCGACAGCGCGAGTATGCGGTTTTCGACAGGGTGGACAAAGTCTATTATCCGTCCCAGGTCGAAATCGACGAAATTTCCGCCCCGCGACCGGATCTCAATGCCCGTGCTATCCCGCTGTACGCCTTTGATGAGGTGCAGGTGCCCGATTACGATTTTACTGCCAGCAGGGATATACTGTTTGTCGGCGGGTTTAATCACCCACCCAATGTGGATGCGATGTGCTGGTTCGTAGAGCAGGTGTTGCCGAAAATCACACAAGCCTGCCCCGATATCAAGCTACATGTGGTTGGGTCGAATCCTACCGACACGGTGGAAGCGCTGCAGAGTGAGCAGGTTGTGGTATACGGTTACCTGTCTGATGAGGAGCTTGATGCACTGTATCGCCGGGTTCGTCTGGCCATTGTTCCCCTGCGTTTTGGGGCGGGCGTAAAAGGCAAGGTGCTGGAGGCCATTCAGAAGAACGTGCCTTTGGTGACCACGTCCGTTGGCGCAGAGGGGATTCCCGATGCGCAATTGGTTATGACTGTTGCCGACACGGCGGAGGACTTCGCGGCCAGTGTGGTGAAGGTGAATTGTGGAGACGATCAGGCCCTGGCGAAACTTGAGGCGTACCCGCTATGGTTACAGAGACATTTCAGTAAAGCCAACGCCACCAGTATTATTCTGGAAGACTTCGGTCAACCTTATAAGTAGAGCCCGGGAAAGCAATGCGACATATCATCCTGCACGGACACATCTTCAAGAATGCCGGTACAACATTCGATTGGTCATTGAAAAAAAACTTCGGCAAAAGCTTTTTGGATCATCGCCAGGATGAATTGATGCGTAAGAATGGCAGGGCCCATCTCGCGCAGCTGTTGAGTGATGAGTCTGGCTTATGTGCCATTTCCAGCCATCATATGACGAAAGAACTGCCGGAGCTGCCGGAGGTGAACTTTATACCGGTACATCTTCTGCGGCACCCAATTGAAAGAATACGCTCCGTCTATGATTTCGAGCGCAAGCAGCGGGGGGTAACGCCCGGGGCAAAGGCGGCGAAGAGCAAGAGTTTTAAAGAATACGTCGAGTGGCGTATGCGGCAGGATGTGTCGCGTACAATTCGCAATTATCAAACAGCCTATCTGGCGGGGCATCACCGGCGCAGCACAGATGTGAATATTATCTCCAGGCATTTTGTAGATGCTGTGGAGATGGTCACCAATGTCTCGCTGGTAGGGTTGGTAGAGAGATATGACGAGAGCATGGTGGTACTGGAAGATGCCCTGCGGGCATACTTTCCGGAAATTGACCTGTCCTATGTCGCCCAGAACGTTTCAGCAAGAAAATCGGCCCAGTCAGGCGACGGGGGCGCGACCGAAGAAATCCTCGGAGAACTTGGCAGCCTGCAGAAAACGGTGATAGACGAAAACAGCTTTGATTTGGCGCTTTATCAAGTCGCGCGAGTTCGTTTGCAGGCCAGAATTGACAGCACTGAAGGTTTTGCAGAAAAGCTGCGAGAATTCTGCGAGCGCTGTAGCAAACAATCGCGCGGTTTATTTCGCCGTTAGCGAGTAGATTACTGTTGTAGGGCCGGAGGCGGGAAGCCTGACTGGATCAGCTCTTGAGCGTATCGGTCGGCAATGCGCTGACCCAGCATGGTGGCGAAAGATAGCGACAGGTGATGCCGGTCGTAAAAGGCGGGCTCGTCAGGCGTCTGTATGTCACAGGAGTCCAGTGTATTTTCCGGGCAGAGCAACGCGGTCTTGTCGATATAGAGATAGTCCAGTTCAGTGGCGGGGCCTTCGGTCCGGTGGAGCTCCCGTTCGTTAAAAGGGTTGTAGGATATATACCTGGGGTCTTTACAGGCGGCGAGCGTATTGAAGCGATTGAACAGTTCAGAGCAATCTCGTTCGGTGTTGATAAAGTCACCCATTACGACCAGAGAAATACTCTCATTGAGCCCGTGCAGGTAGTCGAGGATGAGCCACTCAACCGTTCTCCTATCCGAAAACGGTTTATTGGCACTGTAGACAATAGCATCGAGCCCGGATACGAAGCTCTTGTCGTTCAACAAGGCCACACGCTCAATACATTGTCGATCATTTGCCACCGAGACCGGCCCCGCCGCGGTGATTTCAACGTTACAGGTATTGAAAGTGCCAAAAGTGATCAGGTTGACGTCCGGGTTCTGATTGTAAACGGCGGCGAAGGCATTATAGCCATCGGGTTCGTGGGAATTGCCCATGACCAGAATCTGGTAGGGCCTGTCCATTTTGCAATACCCGGGGTTGTCCAGGCGGGTGAGGTTACAGGCGGATCGCACCAAATTGAATCTTCGATCTTTCCCCGCGGAAACCGCTGTGGCAGACAACGCATGGGTGTTGTGCCAGGTTGTACCATCGGAGGTGGAGATCGCCGCACCGACCAGGGCAATGGCTATCATTACAGCGGCGCTGGAACGTACAAACGCTCGCTGTGGCACGGGGTTGACGCGTGTCGGAGCACTCCTGCGAAACGTCTTTTCAACAAAGAAGTACATCAGTATTGAAAGCAACACGGTCACTAAAAACAAAGTGAGATATTCCAGCTGATTCAGCTGTTCAAACCTGTAATATTCAGAAAAGATCAGGGCGGGCCAGTGGATGAGGTACATCGAATAACTGATGAGCCCGATACTGACTGCCAGTCGGTTTTTCAGTAGGCTTCCGACTAACCGTGATTTGCGGCTGAGAATAACCAGTAGCGCCCCGATGCAGGGAGGAAGCGCGTGAAGAAAGGGGAAAACAATTTCATCGGTATAGCTGATAATGGCGTATGCAATTAAGGCGAGCCCAACCAGCATGCCCAGCTCGTGTAACCAGGGCTTTGCGGGCATCCTGGGGGCAATAAAAATCGCCATTGCACCGATAACCAGTTCAAACATTCGAAACGGTGTCAGAAAGAAGATCGAAGGTGCGTATTCGGCGTCAAAATGGCCGTATACCCACAGGTAATTTAAGCCGAAACTTGCCAGGCCAACTGTGATCAGGACTATCAACTGGCTGTTGGATTTGGCTCTTCGAGTAAAAAGCCATAAGAGGGCAGGCCATAGCAGGTAGAACTGCTCCTCGACACCAAGAGACCAGGTGTGGAGGAGGGGTTTTAGGTGTGAAGCGGCATCGAAGTAGCCACTCTCGCTCCAGAATAGAATATTGGAAACAGAAAACACGGCGGCGGTTAAAGAGCGACCAAATGCCTGGAAACGTTCCGGAGATAAGAGGACGATGGCCAGTACCAGAGTACCCGCAAACGTAACCACCATGGCGGGAAAAAGCCTGCGCATGCGACGAATATAGAAGCGTTTAAAGTCGAAGCTGCCGGTCTGGTGTATCTCGTCTGTTATCAAATGGGTTATCAAGTACCCGCTGATAACAAAAAAGATATCCACACCAACAAAGCCGCCGCTGAATGACGTCTGCCCAAAGTGATAAAATATGACGCTCAGCACAGCCACGGCGCGCAAACCGTCTATGTGGCGCTGGTATTCCTTTGAACTGGGCATGCAGTCTGGATGATTTATTTGCCTGAAGAAGGACGATGTTATCATTGATTCCTGCACACTGTGAATCTCAGTGATGTGCGGGAATGACGACAACGTTGGCAGACCTGTGTTTTCGGATGCGCACTAGTTAGAGTGATTTATGTTGATTTCCGTACATTTGCCCAAAACCGCAGGCTCCAGTTTTCTGGCCGCGATTGAACAGCATTTTGGCGAGCGATTACTAAAAGACTATGAAGACCGCCCCATAACCCGGTCAACGTTGGGACGAAACATTTCCGCCGTGAGGGGTGCAATCACAACTGGGGCCTTCACGGGGTCGCTGCCACCTTACCGTTGTATCCACGGACACTTTATGCCGCTGAAGTACCGCTGGATGAGAGCGGATTCAGGCACTCAATTCGTCACCTGGATGCGTCATCCGGTGGAGAGACTGGCATCGCATTATTTCCACTGGATGCGGGTCGCCCCCCCTGCCCACGCGAGTGCAGTTCGTCGGCGTATTTTTGCGCAGCAGTGGTCCCTGGAGCGTTTTTGCCTGGGCCCTGAGTTCAGGAATATATACAGGAAATACCTGTGGGGTTTCGGGCTCCGCCGCTTTGATTTCATCGGGATAACAGAGCATTACGATGCGGAAATGCGCTGCTTTTCCAGTATGTTCATGGGTGTTAATCTGCCGGTCAAAAGAGAGAATATTAATCCACAGCACGAAAGCACAACGTATGTTGACGACCTTTCCCTCAGGGGTGAAATCGAGAGGTATCACGCTGCCGATATCGCACTGTACGAACAGGCGTTACAGTTGCGTCAGCTCAGGCTGAACCCTTTGTAGGGCTGAATCAGCGGGCCTGACGAAGGTGACCTCTTCGCTCAAACGCTCATTGATAATAATCAAAGCCAAACTGCCGCAGGGTATCAATATCCCCCTCAGAAGCGGTGACCTTCGGTTTACTCTTATGGCGGCCCGTTGACACCGGACGGCAGACCATATCAAGCAAGTATTCGGGCGCCAGATTGCTGTGCTTGACATTCAGAAATTCGAGCAGCATTTTTATTCCGGTTTCCGGCTCTCGGCAAAAGTCATCAAAATTCAGCAATAGAAAATTGGTGCCCATTTGTTTGCCAATATTCACTACCCTGTGGTGCGCGGCACACCAGTACCTGAAAGATTCTTCCGGGCTACCATTGACAGTGGGCGCTCCCGTCAAAGCCCCGCCCCAGTAATGCAGTTGGGCCTGGTTGACGCTGTGGGCCATATCCAGACCATGTCGCATGACATGTATATATTTCAGGTTGGGAATATTCTCGATTAAAGTGGGCAAAAAAATATGCGTATTGGGCTCCTTCCAGCCCCAGCGCGAAGGCCGGCCTTCTGCTGTTGCTGAATTGATAAGCTTATTTGCTCTATCATGTAGCCATTCCTTCGGGGTATCGAATCTGGCATTGGCGGCGATGCCCTGAATGTCCCTGATGTCTTGTTCACTCAGTGGTTGCCGCAGGTACATGGTATTGAGGAAAATCCGCAGTGAATGGCGAATCTGCTCAGCGTGCTCATTGAGCGGCCACAGGTTGGTTTGCTTGAACAACAGGGTAAAAGCCAGATTGTCATTTGCCGGGTTGAGGTCGCTGCCCATGTAGAAGTTCAGCCGCCCAAGAATTGCCGCGATCAAGCGGGTGCCGCTTCCCCCCACGCCACCAATGGCAACGGGGGCGGGATTGAAATCGTATGTTTGATCGGGCAATGTGTCTGGCTGCATAATTGTCGCAAGAGGGTGGTTGATGAGGTGCCTTGTTCCCATTTTGATGAATAATGTAGTGTGGCTCTTCATTTGTCCAGTGAGGACTGGCCAGTAAGGCTTCTTCAGTATATTCCAATAGACAAATGATACTGAACTCCGGAACCTGATAGCTGTTGGGTGGTTCCCGCTATGCCGCCTGATTACTCTGTTCAGCGATGGTTTTAAAGAGTTGTTGTTTAGCGTCCTTAAGCTGTTGAGCTGCTTCATTATCGTTGATTGACATAGCGATTGCATCCAGTTCTTCCATGGTGATACCGGGCTTCAGATATTGATGAGCGTCGTCCAGTGATTTGAACTTTTCGAAAGGTGTCATCATGGCTTCATAAGGATAAGTCTTCACCTGCTTGCCCTTGGCATTGGTTTTTATGACAGGGAAAAAACAGGGCCGATGATAATTGATGTAAGGGTTCAAATAGTGTTGGTGAAACTGATCCACTAACGGTGCCCAGTGCTGCTGGATGTGGCTATATCCCAAATGTTTTCTGACAATAGAGCCATTCTTTGATTCGACCAGGGCATTATCATTGGAATGTCTGGCGCGAGATTTCGTCAGTTCAATCAGGAGCTTCTTGAGCAGCTTAACCACATGCTGATTGATGTACTCAGAGCCGTTATCCGCATGAAAGCTGACAATGATAAAAGGGAATTGATCCAGTAGCTGTTCGAGTACCGGAATCAGGTAACGTTCGGAGATTTTTTCAACAGCACAGACGATATCAAATTGGGTAACCTCGTCAACGGCATTGATATGATAGAGTCCTTTGACGCCGTCCTGGTCACCTTGGTGGACTGTATCGACTCGAATATAACCGGGCTGACCATCCGGTTGAGGCTTTCTGCGTTCACCAATAGGGGATTTTTTCGATCGCGTTTTTTCAAACTTGCGACGCGCCCGCTGGTAAGTGCTGGAATGTCTCAGGTTGTACAGGTGCGATACCGAGATACCGGCCAGGCACTGATAGGCCGGGAGATCAAACAGCTGCCAGGCGCGCTCACAAAGCTTTTTGGTGGCCTGTCCCGAGAGTGTCTCATGCAGTTCATCCAATTCGGCCAAAAGGCGTCGATCGGCATCCGTGTACTTGCGGGTAAAGCCATTACCCGCGCTGGCATTGGGTCGTAGTTGTCCGTGCTTTAACCAGGTTTTGACAAGCCGCTTCACTTGTATCCGTGAATAGCCACTAACATGGACCAGAAAGCTGAGCACCGCCCCTTTATCGGGCTTCGACAAGGTGTGATAGGCGAGCCGGATGAGAGTGCGGCGTACAAAATCATACCGCTCAGACTTAGTATGCATAGAGAATTCGACCGCCCGGGTGCCATCGAGAAAGGCGCGTACCTGCGGCAGTGTTTTGATGTCGTTGTCATTCATGATGGTATTCATCCTTCCATCATGAACAGAAATCAGGCTAGTTCAGTATCATTTCGTGTTAGAAACACGGCTCCCGTTCAGTATCATCTCGTATTGGACAAGGCTGGGACTGGCAACAGCCAAATGTTGTGGTATTATGCGCGCCCTCAACGGTGAGGTGGCCGAGTGGTCGAAGGCGCACGCCTGGAAAGTGTGTATACGGCAACGTATCGAGGGT